>CAZEBD010000091.1:0-4996 GCA_964510625.1 uncultured Planctomycetales bacterium | reverse complement strand
GTTCGGGGATATTTTCAGCTCCTGCGCCAGGCAGGCAGCTGAAAGCTGGGCATCCTTGATCCCGGTTTTTCCGGTAAAACAATTGGCATTACCGCTATTGGCCAACACCGCCTGAAACTTCTTAACATTTTTTAAATGCTTTTTGCAAACAATAAGCGGAGCAGCAATAATACTGTTGGTAGTAAATTTCGCGCAAGCCAACGCCGGCATCTGTGAATAGATCAAAGCCAGGTCAAGCTTGCCGGATTTCTTTAATCCGCTGGCTATGCCGTTAGCTTTAAACCCTTTAGGTAAAATGGCCATCTTAGTCTTTTTCATAATAACCCGGTGGTCTCCGGCAGCTTATACATAATATTCATATTCTGTACTGCCTGGGCGCTGGCGCCTTTTAATAAATTATCGATCGCTCCGATAACAATAATGCTGCTGCCAAAATCCTTAATTCCGATATCGCAAAAATTAGTCCCCGCTACATCTTTAATCGCGGGAAACTCGCCTTCCGGCTTGATCCTGATGAAAGGCTCACCCTTATAAAATTTTTTATATAATTCCGCCAGGCTCTTAGCCTTAAGCTTTGCCCGGGGGAGCTTTTTAAGGTAAATAGCCGCCAGGATCCCCCGTTCAATCGGCAAAAGATGCGGCACAAAAATAATCTGGAGTTTCTTACCGGAGAGCTTCGAAAGCACCTGGTCCATTTCCGGAGCATGCTGATGCACATTGACTTTATAGGCCCGAAAATCATTCTGAATTTCAGAAAGCAGATACTCAGTTCCCACTTTTTTGCCGGCACCGCTGTAGCCGCTTTTAGCATCGATGATTATTGAATCGGTATCCACTAAATTAAACGCCAAAAGCGGGGCAAGGGACAAAATCACACAGGTAGGATAGCACCCCGGATTAGCCAGGAGTGCGGCGGTTTTAATTTTAGCCCGGTTTAATTCAGGCAGGCCATAAGCTGCTTCTTTTAAGTTGTTTTTATCCTGATGCGCTACCTGATAAAATTTTTCATAGACCGCAGGATTCTTCAGCCGGTAGTCGGCGCTTAAGTCGATAACTTTTTTTCCTAAGCTTAAAAGTTTAGGCACAAACTGCATGGAGACCGTGTGCGGCAAAGCCAGAAAGACCAAATCGCAGTCTTTTTTAATTTCTCCCCAATCCGGCTTCTTACACAACAATTCCAGCCGGTTTTTAAATTTCGGAAAGACATCAGAAATTACCTGATCGCCGCTCTTGGCGCTGCCACTGTTATAAAGATGGGAAATTTTTACCTGGGGGTGATCCAGCAGGATTTCGATTAAGACCTGGCCGGTATGCCCGGTTGCCCCAATTATCGCTACATTAATCGGCATGCATTCTCCTTCTCGTCGCCAAAGATGTAATTTAAATATCTTAGAATAAAATCAAACATCCGTCAAGGTTTTTCTCGACGGGGTATAACCCGGACCCCGCCGGGAGTTATCGCCCGTACAAATAAAAAATCCCGCCTTCCAGCGGGATCTTTTATTATTTTATATTGTAATAAAATTATAAACTTATATTTACCTCTTTGTCCACTGAAAGCGCTTACGCGCGCCTTTTAAGCCGTATTTCTTACGCTCTTTCATGCGGGAATCACGGCTCAAATAACCGTTCTTACGGAAAACTTCCTTAAGATTCTGATCGGCAATCAAGAGTGCCCGGGAGATGCCTAAACGTAAAGCTCCGGCCTGTCCGGTGAGACCACCCCCGGCAAGCTTAGCGGAAATATTAAATTTACCGGCAGTACTGGTAAGGGTTAACGGCTGCATGACAATAATCCGGTCGGTTTCCCGCAGAAAATATTTATCAAACGGCCGGCCATTACAGGTAATCTTACCGTCACCGGCTTCCATGCGCACCCGGGCGCAGGATTCTTTGCGCCTGCCTAATGCGATATATTTAGTCAATTCATTCATTTACCTTTAACCTCCAAAACAATCGGCTTTACGCCGGTCAAGCCATGCTGATCATCAGCATAAATCTTTAATTTTTTGATCAAGTCGCGTCCGAGCGGCCCGATCGGAAGCATTCTTTCCACTGCCAGATGCACAACCGTAGTAGGTTTCTTGGCTAAAAGCACCTCTAAGGTGACTTCGCGTAATCCTCCGGGGTATCCGGAATAACGGCGGTAAATCTTTTGCTTAAGCTTACGGCCGGTAACTTTGATCTTGGCCGCGTTAATCACAATCACTCCGTCACCGGTATCCAAATGCGGAGTATAAGTCGGCTTGTGCTTGCCTCTTAAAACAGTGGCAACTTTAGCCGCCAGCCTTCCCAGTATCTGGTCTTTGGCGTCAACAATGTACCACTCTTTTTTGAGTTCACCTGGCTTTGCAGTATAGGTCTTTTTCATAGAAAGATAAGTATAACAGATTAATTGATAAAGTCAAATAATTTTTTAATAGTTTACTCGTACTAAATATAGCCCTTTTGCCGGTAAAGCCGGCCCGGCGGTCTTGCGGTTACGATTGCTGAGAATCTTTTTCATGCTCCCGGGTGCAAACCTGCCCCGCCCGATCTCTAAAAGTGTCCCGGCAACATTCCTGACCATATTATACAAAAAACTGTCCGCCTCAATATCAATATGCAGAAAATCATTATCCTTGCTGAGATTGATCCGCTTAATCGTACGTATGGGATTACGCTCTCTAGAATCACTGGCGGCAAATGAAGTAAAATTATGCCGGCCTAAAAGTTCCCTGGCCTCACGGCGCATCAGCCTGATATCTAAAGGATAATGAAAAAAATATACCCGGTCAGCCAAAAGCGCTGAAGAGTATCTGCGGTTTAAGATCGTATAACGGTAAAGCTTGGATTTGGCGCTGAAGCGGCTGTTAAAATCCGCAGCGGCACTGGTTACCCGTGTTACTTTGATATCCTGCGGTAAAAGGCAATTTAACGCCCAGCGCAAGCGATCCAAAGGCATCCGGGTGGCGCTCTTAAAATTAGCCACCTGCGCCAGAGCATGCACCCCGGCATCGGTGCGGCCGGCGACGATAAGTTTAATCTCTTCCTGAAGGACTTTTTTAAGAACAACCTCTAAAACGTGCTGAACGGTCCGGCGGTTGCGGTAGCTGGTTTTTCTTCCGTTTTGCTCCTGCCAACCGTAATAATGCGTACCGTCGTATTCTATCTGGAGCTTGAGATTACGCATTCAGCAATTTGCACGGCATTGGTCGCAGCCCCTTTACGCAGGTTATCCGCTACCACCCAGAGCCATAACCCTTTTTTATTAAAAGCGTCCTGGCGGATCCTGCCGACAAAAGTCTCATCCTTGCCCTCGACATCTTTAGGCATCGGATATAAGTTGCTTTTAAGATCATCAATCAGTATCACTCCCGGAGCCTTGGCTAATATCTGCCTGGCTGCTAAAGGAGTCACCGGTTTCTCGGTTTCAATATAGACGCTCTCTGAATGCCCGGTCCTTACCGGGACACGGACAGTCGTAGCTGAGATCTTAATTTTAGGAGCATGCATGATTTTATGTGTCTCATGGACCAATTTCCATTCCTCATTAGTATAATCGCCTTCCGTAAAACTTCCGATATGAGGAAAACAATTGTAAGCCAGCTGCTGCGGCATAGATTTATTTTGCGCCTGGACATGTACATTACCAAAACCGCCCTTGGCGATTAAATCAGTTTCCTGGTTCAGCTGCTCCACCGCGCCTTTGCCGGCGCCGCTGGAAGCCTGTAAAGTAGTGACGATGACCTTTTTAATACCGAATTTTTTATGCAGCGGGTTAAGCGCTACCACCATCTGGACCGTAGAACAATTAGGATTAGCAATGATCCCTTTATGCTTTTTGACATCGGCAGCATTGACCTCCGGAACCACTAAAGGAACTTTCGCATCCATCCGGAAATCCGCGCCGTTATCAATGACCACCGCCCCTCTTTTAACCGCTTCAGCGGCATAAGTAACGGCAGCACCTTTCTCGCCTTCGGTTCCGGCAAATAATGCAATATCTATACCGTTAAAACCTTCGGGGGTAATCGCTTCTACCGCATATACCTGGCCGTCAACATTGATATTGCGCGCAGAACGCGCAAAAACTTTTAAATTACTGATAGGGAAATTACGCTGCCTTAGTACCCGCAGCATCTCTATCCCCACTACGCCGGCTCCGATTACTGCAACATTATATTTTTTCATCAAAAACTCCTTATAAATTTTTAACGACGAGGTCACCGACTTCAGAGGTCGAATACCCCATCTTGCCGGCAGCCAGTGTATCTAATTTATTATTGGCGATATAAATAACCGCCTTTTCAACGGCACGGCTGGCCTCTTCTTCTCCTAAATTCTCCAAAAGCATACTTACCGCGCAGATCGCCGCCAAAGGATTGATCACATTTTTCCCCGTATATTTAGGCGCGCTTCCGCCGATGGGCTCAAACATCGAAACACCTTTAGGATTAATATTCCCGCCGGCAGCAATTCCCATCCCGCCCTGGATCATTGCCCCTAAATCCGTAATAATGTCGCCGAAGATATTATCCGTGACAATCACGTCAAACCACTCCGGATTTTTCACAAACCACATAGTCGTAGCATCCACATGCGCATAATCCGTAGCCACATCCGGATACTCTTTAGCCACCTCATTGAATGTCCGCTGCCAGAGGTCCCAGGCAAAGGTCAAAACATTAGTCTTTCCGCAAAGCGTAAGCTTCTTTCTTTTGTTGCGCTTACGTGTATATTCAAATGCGTAGCGGATGCAACGCTCGACTCCCTTGCGGGTATTATAGGAGATCTGGATCGCCACCTCATCCTGAGTGGATTTATCCCTGAATTCCCCCATACCTTTATACAGGCCTTCGGAATTCTCACGCACCACCACAAAATCGATATCTTCCGGCTTTTTGTCTTTTAAAGGGCAGAATTTAGAATTGTAAAGCTTAACCGGGCGCAGATTAATATATTGATCCAAGGCAAACCTTAGCTTAAGCAAAACCCCGGTTTCAATAATTCCGGG
>CAZEBD010000090.1:0-5306 GCA_964510625.1 uncultured Planctomycetales bacterium | reverse complement strand
ATTAGATTTTACCTCCCAGGTAGCTTGGGGGATCTTTTGGTTGAGCCGTGGGTTGATAAATTCAAGCAAAGTAGAATCTCCGCTTTTTTCCAGAATCTCTATTTTTTCAAGATATTGCCGGTCAGGCTGAAAGGTAACGGTGACTCTGCGGATAAAGTTTGCCGCCATAGATTGTTCTTTAGGTATAAATTCAAGGGCCAAAGGCGATTGAGCGATCAGGTTAATCTGGTAGTCCCCCTGCATCTTTTTATAAGTGCCGGAAAACCAGTTCTGCATCTGGTCGATTGCCGCCTGGAAACTGGGGTTTTTAGCCAGTGAAACAGACTGCAGCTGATTCGTTTCCTGGTCCCATTGCGTGATATTGTCCTGGTTGATTACCAGGGAGTAACGCATCGGGGTAAATACCCTCCAGGAAAGCATCCCCGGTTTCTGAATAAAGATCTTCCCGTTAAGAATGATTTTCTGTTTAAATAATGCCAGGTCCTTTTCCTGAACAAAATCGGTCTGAATAGAGGTAACCCCCGACATTTTATTTTGCAGGTCCGTTAAAATATTATCGATTTGTCCGGCGCCATCTGCGGCAAAAACTTTGCCGGTAGACAGCCAAATCAGCAGTAAAAAAATAAATTTCATGTTTTATTTTTATTCTCCCAGACTTTTACTTCTCCCTGAGCCAGAAGCTCTGTGCCCCGGTAGATCTGGCCTTTAAAAATACCAAAATCTCCGAAGCGGGCGTATTTGAGAATGGAGATGGTTAAGGTGTCCCCGATATGCGCAGGCGCCAGGATTTCTAAGTTTTTTGCCCCTAAAAGCAACCCTTCGATTGCCTGGCTGTTTATTCCGGCCTGTTTAAAGCCGGCTTGAGCGGCAATGCTTTGGGCAATCATCTCTAAATAAGCGGTTTCATCCAGGGTGCCGTCATCGCGCACAAAAAGCATATCATTAGAAATCGTCACGTTTACATTTGCCGTGCGCTCTCCGATGCTGGCTAAAGTATCGATTACCTGCATCGGCGGCTGCTGCGGGATAAACCTGGCGACAGCTGCCGGAAGATGAACGATCTCACTTTGGCGTTCTATATTTTTCCAGCATAAGGGGTCGGAAGCTAAGTAATCGCCGGTCAATTGGTAAGCTGCTCCCCGGCAGCCGTAACAACTATCGATTTTCTCACATTGCCGGCATGGCCCTTTGATATGCTCCGGGTAATTCCTTAAATCCTGGACGACCTCGCTCTCTTTGATAATTTCGGCCAGTTTTTTTTGGCGGATGTTGCCGACCGGAATATTAATCCCGACGCAGGGCAAAACATAACCCTGAGAATTAACTAAGCATGAAAATTGATGGCGTAAACACTTAATGCCGACCAGCGGCGGCTGAGGCTCCCACTGGATACCGTATTTATTGCGGTCGATCTCGGCAATTTTAAAAAAAGTTTCCCTTAATTTATGCGAATCGACATGCAGCCATTCATTATCCCGCCCTTTTCCCTGAGGAGTGATGATCTCAAAATACGGGTCGATCCCCTGATCACGCAGCCACTCCCACATCGGGATGATTTCTTCAAAATTCTGCTGGCAGATTACCGTACTGATCCCCATACTTTTATTTTTAGCCGGGTATCCAGCTAATTTCAGGTTGTTAAAGGCATCCTGGATCACTTTGTAGGCCCCTTTTTTTCCGGCCAGGGCATCCTGGATATCCTCTTTACGGCTGTTCATTTTCAGGACTACGATCACCCCAAGCTCAAAAAGCTGTTTAGCGGTTTCCGGAGTAATCCCGAAGCCGTTGGTAAACATCTCGACTTCCAAATTTTCACCGCGGATAAATTTCAGCATCTGCATGATCTGCCCATAAAGCATGGGTTCCCCGCCTAAAACGATAATTTTTTTGACCCCTAAACCCTTTGCCTGCAATATACAGTCTTTGATCTCTTCAAAACTCAGCTCGTTTTCAAAAGCGGATTTTTCCGGGATATAGCAATACTGGCAGCGGAAATTGCAGCGCAGGGAAAATTCTATCTCGATCGAAAGCAGCCGGTTATTCCGGACCGCATCCTTAATCTGGGCCTGGGTAAATTCGAAATTAGGCACAATCAACTGGCAGTTTCCCATCAATTATCTCCGATCGATAAAACGCACCGGCTTACGGGAGCCGGGAGTATAAACTTTTTCCCTGATCAGTTCTTCAGCGCAGATAAAAACCTGCGGCCTGACCCTTAAACGTGCCTGCAGTTTTTCTAAAATCTCAGCCTGCGAGCAGGCCGGGTCATCTACGGAAACAAAAATTTCCAGGTTATCCGAAAGGTATCCGGCACTGGAAACGCTGATATAATATTCGCTGATGCCTTTGATCTGCTCAAGGCAGGAATAAATTGCCTGCGGGTAAAAGGTCGTCCCCTGCACCTTCATCATCTGTTTTTTTCTGCCCAAAATCGGGCCTAAGCGCAGGGATTTTCTGCCGCAGGCACAAGGCGCTTCAATTAGGAAACTGATATCTCCGGTTTTAAACCTGATTAACGGCATTGCTTCTATCCTAAGCGGAGTGATGACGACTTCACCGATTTGGCCGGCGGGTAAAACTTTTCCGTCGTTGTTGATGATCTCAACTACCGCCAGGTCCGGATGCAGGTGCCCGCCGCATTGGGCAGTGCATTCACAAAAAGTAGAGACGATTTCGGTGGTGGAATATGTCGAATAGGCTTTGGCTTTCCAGATTTTTTCAAGGTCTAAGCCGACTTTAAGGAATTTTAAATCTTTATCCCGCAAAGGCTCCCCGATGCAGACAATTTTTTTTACCCCGCTGTTTTTAGCCGCAAAGCCCTTTTGGTCTAAATAAAGCCCGAGCTTTCTTAAAAAACTGGGCACACCCACTAAGGCGGTGGGTTTTAAGCGGCGGATCAATTCTAAGTGGCTTTCTAAACTGTTTAATCCGTTACGCACGGCTGTAGCGCCTAATGCCCGGATACCGGAGTAATAAGCAATCCCGGCGACAAAACAGCGGTCCAGAGTGCAGGTCAGTAAAACCGTATCTTTATCGGTAAAACCGCAGGAGGCAAACGACTGCTCTTCATTATAAGCTAAGCGCTTTAAGTCCCATTCACTATAGGCAATTTTAGTCGGGGTGCCGCAGGTGCCGCTGGATAAGACGATCTCGGAGACTTCGGCGGGGCTGACGGCTAAGAAATCATCGTTGTATTTTTCGATATCGGCTTTATCGGTAAACCCTAAGGAGGCAAGATTACCTAAGTTGATTTGTAAAGGCGGTTTCTTAGTTTTAAATAATTTCCGGTAATAAGGAGAATTTTTCTGGCAATGCGCCAGATGCTCCTTAAGCAGAGTATCCTGGGTTTTGCGGATTTTATTTGCCGATTGAAACTCTATATTTTTGTAAAAATGAAGGTCTTTCATTCTGATTGGTCCATAACCTGTACTTCTTTAACAATAATTTCGCGTAAATAATTCTTTAGTTTAAAAGCGTTAAAATTCCGGTATTCTTCATAAGTAACCGCCGGTAAACGGCGGATCCTGATTACCGCCGGATGCAAAATCGATGAACCGATCGGTGGTACGCATTGGTTTCCGGTAATGCAAACCGGCACGATCGGGGCGCCTGTAGCCAGAGCTGTGCGGAATACCGCACTGTGAAATTGGCCGACTTCTTTGGTGCGGGAACGCGTGCCTTCGGGAAACGCCGCGATTGATACCCCTTCAGAGATTAATTTAGCGGTTTTATCCGCAAACTCCGCATAAGGCATCTGCCTTACGTTTAAGTAACCGGCAATCCGGGCGATGATTCCTAAAGCCGGCACCCTGAACGGCCAGATATTTACAACCTGCACGATCTCATACGGAAAAACTGCCATTAAAAACGGGTCACTGGCAGCGCGGTGGTTAGAGACAAATATATACGGTCCCTTAGGGTCCTGCTGCGAGTAATTTTTGTAATCGATCCGGATAAACGGAAAAGGCAGTATCCGGATGATCACCGCTCCATACCAGCGTATGGCATGGCGTAAAAATTTAAGCAGCCTGCGCCGGGATAAAAAAAGCGTTGAGGCAAGCAATAGGATCCCTAAGTTAATAAATGCCGTCAGGGAAAAAATAATAAAGAACGGATAAAATAAAAAATTTAAAAATGCGACAGCCAAAACCCGCATTATTTTCCGATTTCTTTCTTGATGGTTAAGATGAACTGCTGGAGGTCGCCGAGCGTGCGGATAGTGCGCACTCTTTCATCATCGCGGATAGTCACCCCGAATTTCTTCTGTAAAGCCACGACTAAGTCCACGATATCTAAGCTGTCTAAGCCTAAATCGTTGAAAATATTAGCTTCCGGTAAAAGTTTAACTTTATCGATCTCGAAAGAATCCGTAAATACTTCGTTTACCATTCTGACTACTTCCTGTTCATTCATATGCTTATTAAGCCTCCTTTTTACAGACGATACTTGCGTTGATGCCGCCAAAAGCAAAGCAATTCTTTAAAAACAGGTTAATCTTTTTATTGATCGGCTGCATTACGTGATCAATCCCCTGGCAGTCGTTATCCGGCTCTTCCAGATTAAGCGTGGGATAGATTATATTATCCCTCATCATGATTAAAGATGCAATCAGTTCTATTGCCCCGGATGCTCCCAATGTGTGGCCAAGATTACCCTTTAAACTGCTGACCGGAACACCCTGGCCGAAAATTTCCCGGATGGCGGCGGCCTCCTCTTTATCTCCCTGGATCGTCGCGGTAGCATGGGCATTAAGATAGTCGATCTCAGCGGGGACAACCTGCGCTCTTTTTAAAGCCTCTTTAATACAGGCTGAAATGGCATCACGGTTTGATTCGCTGACATGGCTGCCGTTGCCTAAACTGTTAAATCCGATAATTTCGGCGTAAATTTTGGCGCCTCTTTTTTTAGCTGAATCGTAATCCTCTAAAATTACAATCCCGGCTCCCTCCCCGCAAACTAAACCGTCGCGCCGTTTGTCAAATGGCCGGGGGGTAAGCTTCGGGGTTTGGTTATATTTAGAGCTGGTGGCAAAAAGCACGTCAAATGAGCCGACGACCGTCGGATGCAGCCCTTCGGCCCCGCCGCAGAGCATCACATCCTGCTGACCGGTGCGGATTAAGTCATAGCCGGTGCCGATTGCCTGTAATGCCGAAGCGCAGGCAGCATTAGTCGAGACCACCGATCCGGTGATCCCTAAAAACTGGCTGACATTAAGGGCAGCGGTGTGCGAGACGCACTGAAAAAATTTAGTGGAGGTCAGGAGGGATAGGTCATTATTCGGCAGCAGAGTTTCAAATGCCTCGGCG
>CAZEBD010000089.1:2139-5327 GCA_964510625.1 uncultured Planctomycetales bacterium | reverse complement strand
TCCGGGTTGGATAAACTGAAGATCCTGGAAAATATTTTTCCGGAGATCAAACCCATGCGCGGAATCGGCCAGGGGCCCTATCATCACTTAGATGTCTGGCAGCACACCTTAGAGACTTTAAATCAATTCGAATCAGTGATCAAGTGGGCAAAGAATAAACCGGAAATATCCGCTTATTTAGAGGAGGAGGTAGCCGGTTTACGTAAAATGTCGGCTTTGCTAAAGTTAGCCTGTATCCTGCATGATGTCGGCAAGCCCAAGGCCATGCGCCATGAAAAGAAAAAGATTATTTTTCACGGGCATGAGCGGGTGGGACTGGGCTTGACCCGGGTGATCTGGCGCCGCTTAAAATTATCCAATGATGAAGGCCGGCACTTAGAGAGGATCGTGCTTTGGCATTTAAGGCCGGGGTACCTGGCGGATAATCCGCGCCCGACTCCGCGGGCGGTCTTCAGGTATTTCCGGGATACCTCAAGCGATGCCTTAGGCGTGCTTTTATTGTCTTTAGCTGACCAGCGCGCCACAAAAGGCCCGCTGACTACAGCGGATTCGCGCAAGCGCCATGAAAAAACTGTATCTTTCCTGATCCGTAAATTGTTGGAGCAGAAAAACGAAAAGAAGCCGGCGCGTTTCTTAAATGGCCATGAGCTGATGGCTAAATTTAAATTACCGGCATCGCCGTTGATCGGCAGGCTGCTTGAGCAGATAGAGGAGGCTCAAGGAATCGGTAAGATTAAAAATAAAGCAGAGGCCCGGCGCCTGGCGGCCAAACTCATAAAAAGCGGCAAATGAAAAAAATCATTATTATCGTCGTAATAATTCTTTTAGTTATTTTCGCCGCCACTACCTATTTAAATAAGATACTCATACCGCAAAAATTAAAATCATTAGTTGTAGATACGCTGGCCCAACAGACAGGCAAGAGTGTTTCTTTAAGATCTCTGGAGTTTAGCATTTTCAGCGGCCTGGTCTTGCGTGATTTAGTGATTAGCGACGCAGAAAACGTGATTATCAGCACCCGTCAGGCATCTTGCACGGTGTTCATTTGGCCGATTTTTAAAAAACAGATCATTATCCCCGGGATTAAACTTAAAACCCCGTATATTTTTCTGCAGCGCAAATCCGACGGCAGCTTTAACCTTCAGGAGTTTTTACTTTTGGCTAAAAAGCCGGCGGCTAAGAAGACAGATTTTAGCGTGGCGGTTTTTAAGCTGACTATTTCAAACGGCAATATTACCTTCCAGGATGATTCTTTAGCCGTTCCATTTAAAAAAGAAATTAAAAACATCCAGCTTAGCCTGCAGTTAGGCCTGCCGGTAAAATTAAAGTTTAACCTTTCCGCCGAATTACCCAGCCAAATACCGGCTTCTATCAGCGCCTCCGGTGAATATAAAATTATCGGCCGTCAATTAGCGGCTAATCTCTTTCTGAAAAATATATCCCTGCAGGAGTTTAGCGCTTACTACGGCAATCTCGGTAGTTTATTTTCCGGTTTGGCTGATTTGCAGGCGCAGGTCAGCCTGAAGGACCAGCTGCTTACGGTTGATCTTAGCGGCCAGGCAGGCAATCTGGCCTTTACTAAAGATAGCTTAAGGGCTAAATTTAATTTCAACCTGCAAAGTAAAATCAATTACAATTTAGCCGATAAAAAACTTGAGTTTAGCGGGATAAGCGATATCCGGCAGGCGGATATTTCGGGATTAGAATTTTTAGGCCAGGTAAAAAACTTAAGCGGAAGATTTATTTTTAACCAGCGTTCCCTGGTTGCCGATGATTTAAAAGCGGAATTATGGGGCCTGCCGCTTAAAATCAAGCTGGGAATCAAGGACTTAAGCACAATGGTCTTAAATGTCAGCACGGACTGCGATTTAAGTGTCCTGCCGTCTATTGCTAAAGAAAAATTTGATTTTTCGCTGATCAGTTCCGCCAGCGGCCGGGCGGCTTTGGCGGTCAAGATCCACCCGGATAACCGGGGGGATTGGACCGTGCGGGGGGATCTGAATATTGCCGGAGCGGCTTTAAAGTTAGATAAAGTGAATGATCCGGTTGAAGAGATCACGGCTGTTTTGGCGTTTGGCCAACAGGGTTTAAACTGGATTGATACGGAATTTAAATATCAGGGGATCAACTATGAGACCAGCGGTTCACTCTATGATTTTAGCGCCCCGCAAGTTAAGCTGAAACTCTTTGCTCCGGATTTATCGCTTGCCGGCGATTTTAAGTTTTTGGATAAGCAGGTTAAAATCACGCAATTAAGCGGCAAATACCTGAATACCGGATTTTCCGTCAGCGGAGAGATCGACCGGGAGGATGCCAACCGGCCGTTGTTGGATCTAAGCGGCAAGATCGGCCTTGAGCTGGGTGACCTGAATAAAATATTGGGAAAAACATATCCGGTTATAAAAACGATCTCACCGGCCGGCCCCTTGGATATAGAATTTATCCTGAGGGCGCCGAATATGGATTTTAAAAACTGTTCTTTACAGGTAAAGTCGATTAGCGATAGCTTTACTTTGTATGGCTTAAAAGTAACGAATTTTTCCCTGGATTATCTGCAGGAGGGGGCAATCGCTAAGGTCTTGGGTGCCCATGCCGGTTTCTATGATGGTATAATCCAGGGGTCCGGCGCGGTGAATCTTAACACTCCTGATCTGGTTTATCAGGCGCAGATCGGGGCCAGTGCTGTCAATCTGGAAAAACTTAAGAATGATACGGTTTCCCGGCAGAAGAATATCGCCGGGATCTTTCTGGGAGAGGCTAAGATCAACGGAGCAGGCAATGATTTGGGTAAATTAGATGCTGCCGGCAGTTTTGCCGTCAGCCGCGGAAGATTAGGAGAGTTGAATTTGCTTCAGGGGCTGGGTAAATTGTTGTTAGCTAAAGACCTGGGCAACATTGAATTTACCGAAGCCGATTGCAAATTTTTGGCCCAGAATAAATATATTTTTACGGATGCGCTTAAAATCTCAAGTCATATCGTCAAGCTTGATGGACCGGTAAAGATCGGCTTCGACAGCTCCATAGACGGGGCTTTGAATGTGGAGATCGTGCCGCAGATGGCATCTTTGGATGGGACATTCAAGGATGTGACTACCGCCATTGTCGGAAAAGGGGGAAAACTTGGAGTAATTAAATTAAGCGGCTCATTGAACGAGCCGAAATATTCTTTTAAAACGGCGGTAGGTAAT
>CAZEBD010000089.1:0-2129 GCA_964510625.1 uncultured Planctomycetales bacterium | reverse complement strand
TATTATCAGTAAGGGCGGGAGGTTCGGGGTGATCAGAATTACCGGCTCACTGCAGGAACCGAAGTATTCTTTCCGGACGGCGGTAGGCAATATCATCCAGGGGTTAACGAACATGCTCTTAAAAAAATAGCTTTTAAATCGTAATTTTACCGTTAAAATAAAATAAAGGGAGGGTATATGGCAAATCATAAGATCTTTCTTGAAGAAAAAGATATCCCCAAAAAGTGGTATAACCTGGCTGCTGACCTGCCTACTCCGATGCAGCCGCCTTTGGCTCCGGATGGCACCCCGCTTGACCCGAAGATGCTGGCTAAAGTATTCCCGGGTAATATTATCGAGCAGGAGGTTTCCCGGGAGCGTTGGATTGATATTCCCGAAGAAATTTTGGAGATTTTAACTTTGTGGCGTCCGGCGCCTTTACGCCGGGCCCTGGCTTTAGAGAAATATTTAAAGACTCCTGCCAGGATCTATTATAAAGATGAAAGCACCAGCCCCGCCGGCAGCCATAAGCCCAATACGGCTGTAGCGCAGGCCTGGTATAATAAAAAATTCGGGATCAAAAGATTGACTACGGAGACCGGAGCCGGCCAGTGGGGTAGCGCTTTGGCTTTTGCCTGTAATTTGATCGGGCTTAAGTGCCGGGTTTATATGGTGCGCATTAGTTTTGACCAAAAGCCGATGCGTAAAATTATGATGCAGACCTGGGGTGGGGAATGTATTGCCAGCCCCAGTATGCACACGCATTCCGGCAGAGAAGTGCTTAAGAAGATGCCGCATACTCCGGGCAGCCTCGGGATTGCCATTAGCGAAGCAGTAGAGGATGCGGTTTCCGATAAAAGCGGAAAATCCCGCTATTCATTAGGCAGCGTGCTTAACCATGTTTTATTGCACCAGACGATCATCGGCCTGGAGGCAAAAAAGCAGTTCTTGATCGCCAGGGAAAAAGGGCCGGATGTGGTCATCGGCTGCGTCGGTGGGGGCAGTAATTTTGCCGGCATCGCCTTTCCGTTTATCTGCGATAAAATAAATGGAAAGAAAATCGAGATCATTCCGGTAGAGCCGACGGCCTGCCCGACTTTAACTAAGGGGCCGTTTACTTATGATTATGGCGACATCGCCGGGCTTACCCCGTTATTGGCGATGTATACTTTAGGGCATACTTTTGTGCCCGAACCGATCCATGCCGGCGGCCTGCGTTACCATGGTATGGCGCCATTAGTCAGCCAGGCGGCAGTAGAGGGTTTAATTAAGCCCCGTGCATATGATCAGATCAAATGCTATGAGTCAGCCCTGCTTTGGGCTAAAACTGAAGGGACGATCCCGGCGCCGGAGACCTCTCATGCGATTGCTTGTGCTATTGATGAAGCTAAAAAAGCCAAATTAGAAGGCAAGCAGAAAGTTATTTTATTCTGTTACAGCGGCCACGGATTAATGGACCTGGCCGGTTACGATAAATTTATGTCCGGGAAACTTTCCGCTTACCATTTACCTAAACATAAGATCCAGGATTCGCTTTGTTCTTTAAAAAAGTTCCCGAAAGCTAAAGCAGTAAAAACCGGGAGATGGTAATGAAAGTCTATACCCAGGAGCTGTTCTTTAATACCAAAAACCGCCAGGAATTTATTAATATTACCCCGGAAGTAGAGGCGGCTTTAGCCAAAAGCGGGATCAAAGAAGGGCTATGCCTGGTCAATCCGATGCATATTACCGCCAGCGTTTTTATTAATGATGATGAAGGCGGTTTGCATAAAGATTTTGCGGCCTGGCTTGAAAAATTAGCCCCGTTTGGAAAAGATAAATATCAGCATAACCTTACCGGAGAAGACAATGCCGACGCGCACCTTAAGCGTACGATCATGGGCCGGGAGGTGGTGGTAGCGGTAACCGCGGGTAAACTGCATTTTGGGCCCTGGGAGCAGATCTTCTACGGCGAGTTTGACGGGCAGCGCCGGAAGCGGGTTTTAGTCAAGATCCTCGGGGAATAATCTTTCTGTTAAAAGAGGTCTCGGGAGATGAGAATTAAAAATACAGAAATCAAAATCGTGATGGGGGATATCACTGAGCTGCGGGTGGATGCCATCGTTAATGCCGCCAATAATCAATTGTTGATGGGTGGGGGTGTGGCTGGT
>CAZEBD010000088.1:4783-5330 GCA_964510625.1 uncultured Planctomycetales bacterium | reverse complement strand
CACGCTATACTGGCAGTTTTTAACATCGGTTTCGCTGGCCTTGACCTTGAAATAAACCTGAGCATCGACTTTAGCATTCAAATTATCGTTAGTGATAATTTCCTGCGGTTCGGCATCCACCATCTGCTCGGTAATATTGATCTGATAGAGGTTTTCGATGATCGGCATTACCCAGTTAAACCCCGGCATCGCAAATCGGTTATATTTACCGAATCTTTCCACTAATCCCCGGTGCGTCGGGCGCACGATCCTGATACCCATTAAAAAGATCATTACCGCCGCTACAATAATTAACGCAAATAGATTCATCGCCGCCCCCTTCTTTAAATTACGTTTACCTGCTGATTTCCTTTCGCCGCTTCTCCGATCAACCAGGATTTTAATCCAAGCCCGGCTAATTTCCTGATCACTCCGGAGCAGGATTCTTTTTTAACGACCAGCACCAGGCCGATACCCATATTCAAAGTATGGTACATCTCTTTATCGCCGACATTTCCTTTGTATTGAATAAGCCGGAATATCTCCGGGACCCTCCAGGCCCCTTTTT
>CAZEBD010000088.1:0-4773 GCA_964510625.1 uncultured Planctomycetales bacterium | reverse complement strand
CCTTTTTCAATCCGCACATCAATATTCTTCGGCAGTATCCGGCTGATCTTATCGTAAAATGCCCCGCCGGTAATATGCGCTATCCCGTTTACACTTGGGCCGTATTGGCGTAAAAGCTCTAAAACAGGACGCACATAGATTTGCGTCGGCTCAAGCAGCTGGCTGGCCATTCTTTTTTGCTCAATAGCGCTTAAAACCTTCCTGACTAAAGAATAACCGTTAGAGTGCAGGCCGCTGGAGGCGATTCCGATTACCGCATCAGAAGGCTTGATCTTAGAACCATTGATAATTTTATCCTTCTCTACCACCCCCACGCAAAAACCGGCGATATCATATTCACCTTCGCGGTACATCCCGGGCATCTGGGCAGTTTCGCCGCCGATCAAAGAGCATCCGGCCTCCCGGCAGCCGTCATTGACCCCCTTGACCACATCGATGAGCACATCCTCCTTGACTTTAGTAAAAGCAATGTAATCCAGAAAAAACAACGACTCGGCTCCGGTGCAGAGGATATCATTTACATTCATGGCTACCGCGTCAATTCCTACGGTATCATGCCGGCCGGCCAGCTTAGCGATCATTAATTTTGTACCTACCCCGTCGCTGGAAGAGACCAAGACCGGATCTTTATATTTAGACCTATCCAGCTTAAAGAAACTTCCAAAGCCCCCGATATCCGTGAGGACCTCAGCCCTGAATGAGCTGCGCACTAAAGGTTTGAGGCGGGATTTAAAGAGGCTGGCGCTTTTAATATCTACCCCAGAACTCTTATAAGTAATTTTCTTCACTTGCTCCCCCTTTTTGCCGGAGTTCTTCCCGTCCAACAATATAAGCAGAGTTTATTCTTATCCAAGCCGATGGCTTTGATCATATCCTCAAGCTTTTGAAATTTTAAAGTGGTCGCGCCGACATCGCGGCAGATCCAGGCGACCATCTTTTTATATTCTTTGGAGTTTTCATCCAGGTATTTACAGACACTTTTTGGCTCTTTGCCCTCGATAGACCTGATTGCCTTGCGCGCGGCTAATTCGTTAATACTGCGGGTAGAAAAATTAAATTTACAGGGAAACATCAACGGCGGACAGGAGATCCGCAGATGGATTTCCTTGGCCCCATGCTCTTTAAGCTTCTGGATAGTATAATTCTTAAGCTGGGTGCCGCGCACAATGGAATCATCACAAAAAACGATCCGCTTGCCTTTAATAATCTCCGGGATCGGGATCAGTTTCATTTTAGCCACCAGGTCCCGGCGGGCCTGGGTGGCCGGAGTATAGCTGCGGTCATAACCCGGAGTATATTTAACCAGCGGCCGGCGTAAAGGCACTCCCGACTGCATGCTGTAGCCGATGGCATGGGCAGTGCCGGAATCAGGAATACCGGCGACCATATCCGCTACCATATCATCGTCTTTGGCTAACTGGGCGCCGCATCTTTCGCGCGAGGTCTCCACATTGATCGCTTCATAATTGGAAGCCGGGAAGCCCGTATAAACCCAAAGAAATGAACAGATCTGATTACATTTGGTGCCTTTGCGTTTGGTGACCAATCCGGCGCAACTTAAGAAGACTATTTCCCCGGGCTCAAGGTGTTTGACTAATTTATATCCTAAATTAAGAAAAGCCGAAGACTCCGTAGAAACCGCCCAGCTGGCTCCTTTCTTTCCGATGACTAAAGGGGTTAATCCCAGGCGGTCACGGCAGGCATAAATACCGTCTTTATTTAAAAGCAGGACTGTGCAGGAGCCCTGGATCTTTGAAAAAACTTTTTCCACGCCTTCGACGATTGTTTTTCCGGAAATGATCATTTTGGCGGCCATCTCCACAAAATTTATCTTTCCTTCGGCCACCTCCGAAAAAGACCTGCCTTTTTTAAATAATTCTTTAGCGATATTTTCGGCGTTCTCAATATAGCCGTCGGTCACAATCGCAAACGGGCCGAATTTAGAGTTCATCACAATCGGCTGCTCGTCACGGGCGCTGATCACCCCGATCCCCTTATCCCCCTCCATCTTAAGGTAGTCTTCATGAAACTTGGCCTTAAACTGGCTGCCTTTAATATCATGGATCTTACGGGTAAGCCCGCGGCCATAAACCGCCAGGCCGGCAAACTGCGTGCCTAAATGCGAATGATAGTCTGTGCCGTAATATAGGTCTTCCGTGCAGGATTTCTTAGCCACCACTCCGAATAATCCGCTCATTTTTTATTCTCCTAAAAATTACGTTTAATAAAATTTACTCCATTTCTAAAAATTTGCAATCCGTCGGCATATCTGCCGGACTCCTCTTTACGCGGATGCTGGGCGGCATAAATATGCCTTTCCGGGTGCGGCATCAGGCCGAAAACCCTGCCGGTCTGATCGCAGATGCCGGCAATATTATCAGTGGAGCCGTTAGGATTTCCCGGGTACCCGCAAGGCTTACCCTGCGCATCGGTATAGACAAAAACAATCTGTTTATCCTTCTTTAAGCGCAAAATTGTCTTTTTATCGCCGGCCACAAACTTACCCTCTCCGTGGGCTACCGGAAGATAGATGATTTTTTTCAGGCCCTTAGTCCAGACACATTTTCCGCCGGAAGTCAAATTTACCCAGCGTGACTCGAATTTAGCCGAGTCGTTAATGATCAGGCTGGTTTCCTGCTTAGGCTTTAGGCTGTTAGGCAATAGGCCGCTTTTGACTAAGATCTGGAAACCGTTACAGATACCGATAATCAACTTGCCATCGGCGATAAATTTACGCAAACTCTCGGCAAGCTTAAACCTCAGCTCATTGGCAAAGATCTTACCGGAAGCCACATCATCCCCGTAGCTGAATCCGCCGGGTAAAGCTAGAATATGAAAATCATCCAGGCTTCTTTTTGCACTGACTAAACTATTAATATGCAAAAGCTCCGCCTCTGCGCCGGCCAGCTCAAAGGCCGCCGCTGTCTCCCGGTCACAGTTAGTACCAGCGCTTCTTAAAACACAAACTTTAGGTTTTTTTATCATAGAATCTCTTAATCGCCTGCGCTGCTTCTTCAGGCTTATCCACCACCATAATCAGATCCAGGTCACCGCGGTCAACGTGGCCATGGCTGTGAACTGTCTTCTTTAACCATTCTAAAAGCGGCTTCCAATACTGGCTGCCGAAAAGGATCACCGGAAACTTAGCGATCCTTTCGGTCTGGATCAAAGTGATCGCCTCAAAAAATTCATCCAGGGTGCCGTAGCCGCCGGGCATGATCACAAAGGCCTTAGCATATTTTACAAACATTACTTTGCGCACGAAAAAATACCGGAAACCTAAAACCGTATCCACATACCTGTTCGGTTTCTGCTCACAGGGCAGATGGATATTTAACCCGATCGATTCTCCGCCGGCCCTCTGCGCTCCTTTATTGGCAGCCTCCATCAGACCCGGGCCGCTTCCGGTAATCACCGCGTATCCGGCCTTAGCAATATGGTAGGCTACCTCTTCAGCGGCCTTATAAAATTTAGAACCCGGCTTGGCGCGGGCGGAACCAAAAATAGATACTGCCCTGCCAAACCTGGAAAGCACCTCAAAACCATCGACAAATTCCGACATGATCCTGAAAATCCGCCAGGTATCCTCCTTGGTAAAATCCTCTTTATCCAGAATATCTTTAGCACAAGATCTGTTTTTTACCATGCTAACGGCTCCTTCCAGGCGGCTTTTAATTTATGCACATCGGTATCTACGCAAAGTGACCCATCTAAACCATGCACCCTAAAAGCGGCCTTATCGGTAAAGCATCCGGCCAGGCCGAAGGCGCAGCCTTTTAACTGCTTACAAAAATCACTAATCTTGGTTTTTTCTACCTCCACCACAAAACGTGAATTTGATTCAGAGAATAAAAGATTCTGGTTAGTTTTAACGGTATTGCCCTGATACGGAACCTCGCCCAGAAATAACTCCAGGCCCAGGCCGCCGCTAAAAGCCATCTCCGCCAAAGCCACGATCATTCCCCCGTCGGAACAATCATGCATAGAAGCGATTAAACCTTTCGAAGTGGCTTGGCTTAACGCCGCAAATGTCTTACGGGATTCCTGCGGATAAACCTTAGGGACATCATTGCCCATCCCCTGATATAGGTCATAATAGTGGCTTGCCCCTAATTCATCGCGGGTATTACCGACCACGCAGATCAGATTACCTGATCCTTTCGCATACATAGAAACGGATTTATTGATATCCTCCATCACACTGACCGCCGAAATTAACAGTGTGCCGGGAATCGGGGTGGATTTTCCTCGCACGCTGAATTCGTTATAAAAACTGTCTTTACCGGAAATAAAAGGCACACCATAAGCTTTGGCCGTATCATAACAGCCAAACGCCGCGCGCACCAGGCCGCCTAAACGATCCGGCTTATCCGGGTTGCCCCAGCAAAAATTATCCAGAATCGCCACTTCATCAAGGGAACCGCCGACGCTGATGATCTGCCGTATTGCCTCATCAATACAGCCAGCCGCCATCCAATAGGGATCAATAAATCCGAAACGAAAATTTATGCCGTTTGAAATAATAATCCCTTTATTGGAATTAAATAAAGGCTTAGTCACGCTGGCATCCGAGGGCCCGTCATTGTTTAAGCCGGCTAAAGGCTTGATTACTGAGCCTCCCTGCACCTCATGATCATACTGGCGGATGACCCACTCCTTGGAACAAATATCAAAACGGCCTAATAACTTTAAGAGGTCATCGGTATAATTTTTTTTCTGGAGGATTTTAGGCTCCCGGTGCTTAGCCTGGATATACACTGCTTTCTTGGCGGT
>CAZEBD010000087.1:2620-5355 GCA_964510625.1 uncultured Planctomycetales bacterium | reverse complement strand
TGTTAAATGCCGGAGCGGAAAAAGTTTCTCTGAATACTCAAGCCGTAAAATGCCCGGAGTTAATCAGCGATGCGGCTAAGCGGTTCGGCAGCCAGTGTATTGTTGTGGCAATTGATGCCAAAAAGCAAGGGGATAGCTGGGAGGTGTTTATTAACGGCGGGCGTACTCCTACGGGGATCAATGCTTTGGTTTGGGCAGAAAAAGCCGCCCGGTTGGGTGCCGGAGAGATCCTTCTGACCAGTATGGATTGCGACGGGACTAAAAACGGCTACGACCTGGAGTTGACCCGGGCGGTCACTCAAAAAGTGAATATTCCGGTGATCGCTTCAGGTGGCGCGGGAAAATTGGAAGATTTCTATAATGTATTTACACAGGCCGGCTCGGATGCAGCTTTAGCCGCCTCGCTTTTTCATTATCAGGAGCTTAGCGTTAAAGAGGTAAAGAGCTATCTAAAAGAAAGAGGGGTTTTGGTGCGCATATGAAAAAAAATAATGTTAAATTAGGAAGTTTTAAGTTTGATCAAAATGGTCTTATTCCGGCGATCATCCAGGATTATAAGGATAAGCAGGTATTAATGCTGGCTTATATGAACAAAGAATCCCTGCGGCGTACTTTAAAGCTGGGTAAAACCTGTTTTTGGTCGCGTTCCCGGAAAGAGTATTGGGTCAAAGGAATGACCAGCGGGCATTTTCAGTTTGTTAAATCGGTGGCTTATGATTGTGACTTGGATACACTTTTGATTAAAGTGCGCCAGGTGGGCAAGGCCTGCCATACGGGTAAACGGAGCTGTTTTTATCGCAAAATCAAATAATGATCAAACCGGATTTAAAAGAATTTTTAAAATTGACGGCAAAAGGCAATCTTATCCCGGTCTATAAGGAGATCAATGCGGATTTAGAGACTCCGGTTTCCGCCTTTTTAAAAATGAAGCGGAGCAATTATTCTTTTTTACTTGAGTCTGTTGAAGGGCAGGAGAAGATCGCCCGTTATTCATTTCTAGGCACGCATCCGGGCATGGTTTTTAAAAGCCACGGGCCGGATATTGAAATATTTTACCCGGGGAAAAATCAGCGTAAAAACTTTAAAACTTCAGGTTCTCCTTTGGATGAAATTAAGAAGATCATGCGGAATTTTAATGCCGTGGAGGTCAGCGGAGTGCCGCGTTTTTACGGAGGCCTGGTGGGTTATATCGGGTATGATACGGTGAGGTTCTTTGAAAACATCCCGGACAAGAATAAGGATAGTTTAAGGATTCCGGATACGCTTTTAATTTTAACCGATACGCTTTTAATCTTTGACCGGCTTAACCATTCGATTAAGATACTCAGTAATGTGTTTTTACCGGCAAATGCCGGATTATCCCGTAAAAAAGAGCTTTATCGCCAGGCGGTCAGAAAGATCCAGGCTATGCATAGCGATTTTGATCATCCGGTCCTGCAGCCAAAAACGATTCAGGGCCCCGGCTCCGGATGCCCGAAGATTACCAGCAATATGAAACAGGCGGAATTTGTCCGGATGGTTGAGCAGGCCAAAAAATATATCCAGCAAGGCGATATTATTCAGGTTGTCCTCTCACAGCGTTTTGGAGTAAAGACCGAAAAAGATTCTTTTGAAATCTACCGCTCATTGCGCCGGCTTAACCCCTCGCCGTATATGTATTATTTCAATCTCGGGGCATTTTCGATTATCGGTTCAAGCCCCGAGATGCTGGTTCGCTGTGAAAACGGGCTGGTCCAGACCCGTCCGATTGCCGGCACGCGCCGGCGCGGAAAAAGCCCGGAAGAGGATGTGGTTTTAGAGAAAGAGCTTTTGAATGATGAAAAGGAGAAGGCGGAGCATCTGATGCTGGTGGATCTGGGCAGGAATGATTTAGGCCGCATCGCCTCCCCGGGTAAGGTCAAGGTGGATGATTTTATGCGCGTAGAAAAATATTCTCACGTGATGCATATGGTCAGCCAGGTAAGCGCTGCGCTTGACAAAAAAAGGTTTGATATCTATGATGTACTTAAGGCCGCATTCCCGGCCGGCACAGTTTCCGGATCCCCGAAAATCCGCGCCATGCAGATTATTGATGAGCTGGAGAACCTTAAGCGTTCTTTGTATGCCGGAGCAATCGGCTATTTTAGTTTTTCGCATAATTTAGATACTTGTATTGCCATCCGGACAATCCTGCTTAAGGATGGAACAGCTTTTGTGCAGGCCGGCGCAGGGATTGTCGCTGACTCTGTGCCGCAAAAAGAATATCAGGAATCAGTGAACAAAGCTAAAGCAATGATTGAAGCAATCAGTAGGTGAAAGATCCCGCCTCAAATTATTCGGCGGGATAAATTCGCGCATTGACTTACTCACACTATCGTGTTGGTAAGTCAAGCGCTCATTTAAAGGAGGCAACAACATGGCAGTACATATCCGTTTAAGAAGGATCGGAAAAAATCCAAAAGGTAAACCGCATTTCAGGGTCACTGTTTTTGATGAGCGCGCCGGGCGCGACAGCCGCTTGATCGAAGAGTTAGGTTATTATAAACCAGCAACCGGACAAGCGGTACTTAAAAAAGAACGCCTCGCTGAGTGGATTAAGAACGGGGCCCAGCTTTCGACAACCGTAAAAAGCCTGTTAAAAAAATCAAATAAAGGAGCTTAATATGCCAGCGACAAGTGCACCCAGCCCGTTGGTCCAGCTTTTTCCGCTGGCCCTGATTTTTATTATTTTTTATTTTTTATTGATCCGTCCGCAG
>CAZEBD010000087.1:0-2584 GCA_964510625.1 uncultured Planctomycetales bacterium | reverse complement strand
ATACACGGTACGGTCGTGAATGTTAAAGATAAAACTTTGACCTTGCGCATCGATGAAAATGTGAAAATCGAGATTGAAAAAAACAGCGTCGCCTATATTAAGAAACCAAACTAAACAGGAGTTTTAATCGGATGGAGAAAAAACTGATCTACAAAATATTGCTCGTCTTGGGGGTGGTGGGCCTGTGTGCTTATTACGCCTTTCCTTTAGATAAGCGGATCAATCTGGGCCTGGGTTTACAGGGCGGGATGCATTTATTGCTCAAAGTTGATACCAGGCACCTGCAGGGAGAGGCTAAGTTAGACGCCTGTGACCGGGCAGTGGAGGTTATCCGCAACCGGATCGATGAGTTTGGGGTCAGGGAAACTTCCATCCAGAAGCAGGGCGAGGATGAAATCGTCGTGCAGCTTCCCGGGGTTACTGACCGGGAGCGTGCGATTGAATTGATCGGTAAAACCGCGATGCTGGAGTTTAAGGTTGTTTCGGATGACGCTCAAAAGATTAAAGCGGCAATCGAAGGAACTATCCCCGAAGGTTTTGAACTTAAATATACCCCGGATGAAAATGAGCCGTTATTACTGGAAAAACAAGCAGTGCTGACCGGGGATGCCCTGACCAATGCCTCGGTGCGTTTTGACCAGAGCCAGTTTAACGAGCCGATTGTGGCTTTACAGTTTAATGCTAATGGCGCTAAGAAGTTTGCTGAAGTTACCGCAGCTAATGTGGGCAAGCGCCTGGCGATTGTTTTAGACGGTAAAGTGCAGTCCGCCCCGCGGATCCGGGAGGCGATTCCATCGGGAGAAGCAGTGATTACCGGAAGGTTTGATGCGGAGGTGGCGCAGGATTTAGCGCTGGTGTTAAGGGTAGGAGCATTACCTGCTCCGATGTATGTGGAGGAGGAAAGGACCGTCGGCCCGCTCTTAGGCCAGGATTCCATTAATAAAGGAGTCAAGGCGGCCCTGGTAGGATGTGCGCTGGTATTTATTTTTATGGCTGCTTATTATTTATTGGCCGGTTTAATCAGCGATCTTGCCCTGGGTTTGAACTTAGTTATGATTTTGGGGGGATTAGGTTTGTTGCCGGTGCTTTTTCCGGGAATTTCAGCGACCTTGACCCTGCCGGGTATCGCCGGTATCGCGTTGTCTTTAGGTATGGCGGTTGATGCCAATGTTTTGATTAATGAACGTATCCGTGAGGAGATTGCTGCCGGCAGGAACTTGCGGACGGCTATTACAAACGGTTATGGCCGGGCATTTACGGCGATCTTTGACTCAAACCTGACGACTTTGATCGCGGCATTTCTTTTATTTCAATTTGGGACCGGGCCGATCCGCGGCTTTGCGGTTACTTTGACCATCGGCTTGCTCGCCAGTATGTTTACCGCTATTGTCGTGACCAGGGTAGTTTTTGAGCTCCTGCTTTATTTTGGCTGGATCAAAAATTCTCTGCCGATGCTTAAATTAATCGGAGAGACTAAACTGGATTTTATCAGCAAGAGAAAGATATTTTATGCCATATCAATTATTGTAATTGCGGTGGGGCTTTTTTCATATTTTAAAAAAGGCGCCGGAGCCTACGGGATCGATTTTACCGGAGGCCAGCTTCAGGAATATAGCTTTAAGAACCCTCCTCAGATGGATAAAGTACGCCAGGTGCTTAAGGATATAAATTTGGCGGATGCCAGTATTCAACAGTTTAAAGATAACCCCCGGGCTGTTTTGATCAGGACGACAGAGGATAAGAACCAGATGCTTACGGATAAGCTTAAAGCAGCTTTTCCCGATGAGGATATTCAGATATTAAGGATTGAACGGGTTGGGCCGGTTGCCGGTAAGCATCTTAAAAATAAAGCCGTATTAGCTTTGGTCTGGTCATTAGCCGGTATTTTGATTTACGTAGGTTTCCGGTTTAAACATATTAACTTTGCGCTGGCCGGTGTAATCGCCCTTGTCCATGACGTGCTGGTGGCTTTAGGGTTTTTAGTGGTGACTAACCGCCAGATTGACCTTTTAAGTATTACTGCTTTTCTGACTATCGCCGGTTATTCGATTAATGATACAATTGTTATTTATGACCGGGTGCGTGAAAATGCGCGCCTTTTTCGTAAGCTTTCTTTGAAAGAGTTGATTAATTTAAGCGTAAATCAAACCTTGGACCGTACACTGCTTACTTCCGGGGTTACTTTGCTTGTGGTCTTGTCTTTTCTGTTCTACGGAGGAGAGGTCCTGAATAACTTTGCGTTTGCGTTGTTTGTCGGTTTTATTTCCGGAGTTTATTCAACGGTCTTTATCGCATCGCCGTTGGTGTTGGCCTGGAGCCGCAAGAATATTAAATAAAACAGTGAGGGAAATCAAAAAGGGGACGTTTCCCTCAAAAAGGGAAACGTCCCCTTTTTAATCATATGTTATTTAGATCGCTTAAATTATATCTGAACCAGGAACTTGATCCGGATGCCTTCCTGGCATCTTTGGTCAATTTCGGCTACACCCGGCAGGAGGCGGTCAGCGCCGAGGGGGATTTCAGCCGCCGGGGAGGTGTGATTGATATTTTCCCGTTTTCCTTTGAATTGCCGGTCAGGGTCGAG
>CAZEBD010000086.1:0-5398 GCA_964510625.1 uncultured Planctomycetales bacterium | reverse complement strand
GATCTATAATTATATTTATAGTGTGTTATCGGTCAGCGGCCGCAACATTCCCGGGGATCAGGTTGAGGATATCTTCCAGGAAATATTTCATTCTTTAATTAAAGATAACTACAGAAAATTATCGACCTATCGCGGTAAAAATGGTTGTTCGCTGGCCAGCTGGTTGAGGCAGGTGTCGATTAATTTTACTATTGATTATTTGCGCAAGCTTAAACCTAACCCTTCTTTAGATGCGCAGGATGAGGATGGTTTTACATTAGGCGACCACCTCAAGGACCTATCCGCCAGCGCCGTAGAATTCCTCAGTGACCAGGATAAGCGTAAGACCCTGCAAGAATGCATTAGCTTGCTGGAAGCGGATGAACAGTATTTTCTTGAATTATTCCTGAACCAGGTATTATCCCTGGATGAGATCAAAGAGCATCTTAAAATCAACCGCGGGGCTGCGGATATGCGTAAAAGCAGGATCATGCAAAAGCTAAGAGAGTGCTTTAAAAAGAAAGGTTTTTTGGGTTAGATTTTATCAGTCGGTCCGTCTATTATACCGGAAAGAGGAAGAATGAGCGATTATTTTGAACAACTTGTTAAAAAGATCTACCGGGAATGGAAAGCTGAACGCCGCACCGGCGCAGGGGAGCATCCGGACCCTGAGAGTATAGCTTGTTTTCTGGAGGATAAGCTAAGTTTACCGGAGAGTGAACTTATTCAGAAGCATCTGTTGGCTTGCGATTTATGTGCGGAATATCTGGCTACTCAGCTTAAAATAAAAACACACTTAAGCTTAGAGCTGCCTGATGCACTGCTTCAGAAGGTTAAAAAGTTGGTTTCTCAGGATACCGGCGTAAATTTATTGGAGATTTTGATCAAACTTAAGGAAAAAACCCTGGAAATCATCCAGACTACCGGGGATGTTCTCCTGGGCCAGGAGCTTATTCCGGCCCCGGTATTGCGTTCGAGGAAGATCAGCGAATTCAAGGAAGAGGTGAGCATCCTTAAGGATCTCCGGCAGATCCGGGTATTGGCAAAGATTCAGAATAAATCCACCAAGGATTTTAATCTGACGATCACGGTCAAGGATAAACAAACCCAAAAAGTAAAAGAAAATTTGCGCATCGCCCTGATTAAAAACGGAATAGAGCTTGAGTCTTATGTGGCCGATGCTGCGGGCAGCTGTTTATTTGAGAACATACTGCCGGGGGATTACGTGGTTGAAGTAAGCCGGTTGGATCAGAAAGAAGCGGTAATCGATCTGAAAGTAAAAGCCTAATCTTATGACTTCTGCGCAAAACCTAATTTTAGAAGTTTTTAAGCAGGATGATGCGCTTAAGATGGGCTTATTTAATCAGGGGCAAACTGCCCCCACCTTGCGGCATTACAGCCAGGTGGGGGTTTCTTTTAATGAACTTAAGCATTTATCTGCGGAAATGGTGGCTGTACTCAACCGCAAGGCCAGGGAGCAAAGCGAGAAGGATGATCAGTTAAAGAGTCTGGAA
Organism: uncultured Planctomycetales bacterium; assembly: GCA_964510625.1. GTDB lineage: Bacteria > Omnitrophota > Gorgyraeia > Gygaellales > Profunditerraquicolaceae > UBA6249. The sequence continues at coordinate 3,905 of CAZEBD010000086.1, read as the reverse complement.
AAGGTCGGCCGCCTGTTCTGGGACCACCTGCTTAGCCGGCCGATCAAAGAAAAACTTAAAAATAGCCAGCACCTGATTTTAACCCTTATTTTGGATGAGGAGCTGATTCACATCCCCTGGGAGTTGATTTTTGACGGCAGCGATTTTCTTTGCCTGAAATTCAGCCTGGGAAGGCTGGTCCGTAGTAAAGGCGACCCGGCCTCTTTGCAGTATCGGGATCTATCCGACAGTTTAAAGATGCTGATTTTGGCTAATCCCAATGATGACCTGAGATCGGCTTATGCTGAAGGTTTGAGCATTAAAAATCAATTCAGTAATAAACACCGTAAGGTCCAGGTTAATTTTAAGTCTACTTATATCGATAAACATTATGTTAAAAAAAATATTTGTGACTACGACATTGTGCATTTTGCCGGGCATTGTGAGTTTGATAAGAATAATGCCCAAGGGAGCGGCTGGGTATTAAGTGACGGAGTTTTTAACCTGGATGACATCCTTAAGATGGGGTCCAGTTGCAGCCTGCCGGCCCTGGTATTTTCCAACGCCTGCCATTCGGCGCAGGTCAATCCCCATTTAATTGATACGGAGTATCAAAAGGCAAATTATGGCATGGCCTGTGCTTTTCTCTTTGCCGGAGTCAGGCACTATATCGGTTCGATCCGCAAAATCGAAGATAGCTCCAGCCTTGTATTTGCCAAAGAATTCTATACCTTACTGATCAGCGGGATAAGCGTGGGGGAGGCCCTGCGTTTATCTAAGCTGAGGTTGATTAAGGAATACGGCTTAAGCAGCCTGCATTGGGTAAATTACCTGCTTTATGGTGAGCCGAGCTTTATTTTTTTTAAAGCTGTATCCAGAAAATACCTTCCGCCTAAGATCAGCTTAATTCATAAGAAAATCATACTCAGATTAATTTTAGCGGCCATATTTACTGGTTTAAGTGTTTTTTTATTGTTTTGGCTGCCTAAAATCAATCCGACTAAATTATACCTCTACCTTAAGGCTGAAAGTGCCCAGCGCCAAGGCAATAATCATCAGGCGATAACCTTGGGGCAGCAGATTATCGGCCGTGACCGCCAGTATCTGCCGATCTATCCGATCCTGGCCAACGCTTACCTGCAGGCAGGCGAAAAAGAGACGGCGAAGAAATATTATTTCGATTACCTGATTAAAAGCGAAAAATTAAACAGCCGTCCGCATTTGATCCAGGCTTATATAAAATTAGGATGGTTTTACCAGTTTGACGGACAGTATGATAAAGCCAAAGAGCTCTATGATAAGGCATTAGATTTAAGCCATAAATCCGGGGACCGGCAAAATGAGGCTCTGGCTCTAAGAAAATTAGCGGTATGGCATATCGATAAAAGTGATTATGACCGGGCCCTAGATCTTTTGACTAAAAGTGCAGCGATTAATCTGGAAAACCCGGATAATTTCGAAAGTACCAGAAATTTAGCCAGTGATTATTTCGATATCGGTTTAGTTTTTGCCAATAAAAATGATTTTGTAGCGGCTAAAGATTTCTACGCTAAGAGTTTAAAGATTTTTCAAAAACTGAAGCTGACCAGTGAATTAAGTGATTGTTATTTTAACCTGGGGGAGATTTGCTTATTTCAGAAACAATACCAGCAGGCTTTAGATTATTATCAGCAGGGTTTAAAACTGGACCAGCAGCATAATAACCAGGTTAATCTGGCCTGTGGTTATAATATGATCGGTGAGCTTTATCTGGAAATGGAGGATTTTGAGAAAGCCGAAAATTTCTTTAACCGGGCTGCCGGATTGGCAGGGCGGATTAATAACCTGCCGGAGTCAGGAAACGCCAATTATAATTTAGGGTTACTATATAAAATGAAAGGGAGTAAAAACCGGGCCAAAGATTACTGGCGTCAGGCCCAGGAAGTATTCAGGAGGATTGATCCGGAGCGCTACCAGGATATCCGCAACGAATTGCTGGAACTGGATGCGGTTTAAAAATAATTACTTGACAAATAATCCTTTTCGGTTATACTCTACTATGTTTATAGAGTTAGTAGGGTAACTGGGGTATTGGATGAAAATTACTTATAAAGATGACTACGCTTTAAAAGCTCTCTTGGACTTGGCTTTGCATTATGAAAAGGGAGTTGCTACGATCAATGAGGTCGCTAAACGCATTGATGCCCCGGTAAAATTCCTGGAGCAGGTGCTTTTGGATTTAAAAAAAGGCGGTTTTGTTGAAAGCCGGCGTGGTAATGTCGGAGGCTACCGCCTGGCTAAGAATCCTGCTGAGATTACGCTGGGAGCGGTGATCCGCTATATTGACGGGCCGATTGAGCCGATCGCCTGTGTAGAAAAAGGGTATTCTAATTGCACGGATTTAAACAGGTGTGTCTTTAAGCATATTTGGCAGAAGGTCGGCCAGGCTACTTCGGATATTATTGATAATGTAAATTTTGCTGACTTGATTATACAGCTAAATCGCAAGCAGGAAAGGGGGCAGGCAAATGGCTAAAAATGAGAGTAAGTTAAAGATTGAGACATTGGCTTTGCATGGCGGACAGGAGCCTGACCCGGTTACCGGTTCAAGGGCAGTGCCGATCTATCAGACGACATCCTATCAGTTTAAAAGTACCGAGCATGCCGCTGACCTTTTTGGCCTAAAAGAATCCGGCAATATCTATACCCGCCTGATGAATCCGACTACCGATGTCTTTGAAAAACGAATTGCCGTTCTTGATGGCGGCCTGGGGGCGCTGGCGCTGGCTAGCGGCCAATCAGCGATTGCGCTTTCTTTGTTGAATATTGCTCAGGCCGGGGATGAAATCGTCTCGGCAGACAACCTTTACGGAGGGACATATACTTTATTTCACTATACTTTTGCGCGTTTAGGAATCAAAGTAAATTTTGTTAAGTCTAATGATTTAGAGGGATTTAAAAAAGCAATTACTGCTAAAACTAAAGCGATCTATGCCGAATCCATCGGTAATCCGAAATTGGATGTTGCGGATCTGGAAGCCCTGGCTAAGATCGCCCACGATAGCGGTATTCCGTTTGTCCTGGATAATACTTCTTCTCCCTATATTTTAAGGCCGATAGATTTTGGGGTGGATATTGTTGTTTATTCGGCAACCAAATTCATCGGCGGCCATGGGACAAGCATCGGAGGGGTTATCGTGGATTCCGGTAAATTTGACTGGACGAATGGAAAATTTCCGTTGATTGCCGGCCCCGATCCAAGTTATCATGGGGTTAATTTTGTGGAAGCTCTAAAACCCCAGGGTAATATTGCCTATATTATTAAAGCCAGATTGACTTTGTTGCGCGATTTAGGCCCGGCAGTTTCGCCGTTTAACTCATTTTTATTTCTGCAGGGTTTGGAAACTTTGCATCTGAGGATGCCGCGCCATTGCGAAAATGCTTTGGCGGTAGCGAAATTCTTAAAGCAGCATCCCAAGGTCAGCTGGGTAAATTATCCGGGTTTAGCGGATAGCCCGGAAAAAGAGAGGGCGAAAAAATATCTGCCCAATGGTGCCGGCGCGATTGTCGGATTCGGGGTTAAGGGCGGTTTGGCTGCCGGCAAGAAATTTATTGATTCTTTGGAGCTGGTATCTCATTTGGCTAATATCGGAGACGCTAAGACTTTGGCTATACACCCGGCGACTACCACGCACCAACAGTTAGCACCTCAGGAGCAATTGGCTACTGGGGTAACTCCGGATTTTATCCGTCTATCGGTCGGGATTGAACATATTGATGATATTATTGCCGATATCGATCAGGCATTGTCAAAAATCGTATAATCAAGGATAATATGGAGAAAATATTCTCTGACATTACTAAAACCGTAGGCCATACTCCATTAGTCAGGTTGAATCGTATGGCCATCGGCCTGCCGGCGACCGTGCTGGTAAAACTGGAATCAT
>CAZEBD010000085.1:0-5398 GCA_964510625.1 uncultured Planctomycetales bacterium | reverse complement strand
GGCGGTGGTGTGGCCGGGGCGATTAAGAAAAAGGGCGGTTTGATTATTGAAGAGGAAGCGCTAAGTAAGGGGCCGATTGAAATCGGCAGTGCGATTGCTACTGGCGCCGGTGAATTGGCAGCAAAACATATTATCCACGCCGCTACGATGGGGATGGACTTTAAAACTGATGAAATCAAGATCCGTAATGCCTGCAGGAATTCACTTTATGCTGCCGACCAGCTTAAGGTTAAAACCGTGGCTTTCCCGGCTTTGGGAAGCGGCACCGGAGGGTTCCCGTTGTTGGCCAGCGCCAAAATTATGGCCCAGGAAGTCTTAGGGTTTTTACGCCAGAAAGAGACTTGGCTTACCGAAATTATTTTCTGCCTGAATAATGAAGAGGCATTCACAATTTTTAAAAAGGGCGCTATCGGTTATTTGGAGTATGTAACCACTAAATTATCCGATGGGCCGTATGTGACGGTAGATGCGATTATTGAATTGCCGGAAGGGATTGTGGTCATTAAACGCAGCAATCCGCCTTTTGGCTGGGCCCTGCCCGGAGGTTTTGTGGATTACGGGGAAAGCTTAGAAGATGCAGTTATTCGTGAGGCTAAAGAAGAGACCAGCCTTGATCTAACTGAAGTCAAGCAATTCCATACTTATTCTGACCCAAAGCGCGACCCGCGCTTCCATACCATCGGCACGGTTTTTACCGCTAAAGCCAAAGGCATTCCTAAAGCCGGCGATGATGCCGCAGATTTTAAAATAATCAAATTAAGCCAGATCGAAAAGCTGGAATTTGCTTTTGACCATAAAAAGATTTTGCAGGACTACATTAGCTCTAAGTAAAAAAAAGGGACGTTTCCCTTTTTAGTAATTTTGTGCTATAATAGAGAAAATGCAAAGTGGTCTGGGTGATTATGATCTTCCCAGAGGATGATTTAGGATGGTCGGGCCGCCATCTTGTATACATATACAGGAAGGCGGTTTTTATTTTGGAAAGGAAAAGATGAAAAGATTATTGTTGTTTATCCTGCCGATTCTGCTTATTGTTGCCGTTGGCTTTACGATATTCGGCATTATGCAGATCCGCTTTACGCATGATAGATTAATGGATGATTTAAAGAAAAAGACCAAGGCCCTTGATGAGACTTTGGAGTTTTCCGCCCGCGCCGTCCTCTTGAGCAACGATTTAAAATATGCCGCCCGCTTAGTGGAAAGTTTCCAGAAAAGAGATCGGCTCCAGGGCTGCATTATTTACGATAAAGAAGGCAATGTCTTTGCGATTACCGAAAGAATCATGGATTGGAAAGATAAAGATAAGCCTTACTTGGCAGAGGTGTTGGCAAACAAAACCCCGCGCGGCAGCTTGGAGGAGTTTAGGGATTCTTCCGTCTACAGTTATATCCTGCCGATTTTAGACGAAGAGGAAAATATCCTGGGAATGGCGGAGGTCGTCTATGATACTTCTTATGTTTTTACCACCCTGACCTCTTTATGGGAGCGTTTAAGCATCTCCTTAGTCAGCGTGTTAGCGTTGATCTTATTGATCATGCTCTTGATCCAAAGGCAGATCTTTATTCTTCCGGTTTTAAGGCTTACCGAATGGTTCCGGCATTTCCAAAGAGGGGAGATCGACGAAACGCATCCCATTAAAGAAAAAGGAGAGTTGGGTAAATTGGCCAGTGAAGTTGAGCAGGTGGCTTTAAGTTTGCGGGTAGCCCGCCGGACTATTTCGGATGAAGCCACTGCGCGGCTGCAAAAGGAAGAGGTGTGGACCGAGGAAAAATTAAGAGACCTGGTGCGTGCTAAATTAGGGGAGAATGCTTTATTTGTCGTTTCTAACCGCGAGCCTTTTATGCATGTGTTTGATGAGGCAACCGGGATCACTAAATGTATCCGTCCGGCCAGCGGAGTGGTCACGGCGATCCACCCGGTTTTAAGCGCCTGCGGAGGGACCTGGGTAGCCCATGGCGCAGGCAATGCCGACAAAAAATTTGTTAATTCCAAAGATAAGCTGGGAGTACCGCCTAAAGACAACCGTTATATCCTCAAGCGGGTATGGTTAGACAAGGAAGAAGAAGGCGGTTATTATTACGGTTTTGCTAATGAAGGCCTGTGGCCGTTATGCCATAATACGCATACCCGTCCGATTTTTAAGGAGACGGACTGGCAGATGTATAAAAAAGTAAACCAGAAGTTTGCCGATGCATTATTAGAGGAGCTGCCGGCTAAACCTTCACTGATCTTCATTCAGGATTATCATTTTACCCTGTTGCCTAAGATGATTAAAGAAAAACGGCCGGATGCCACGGTGGCTTTATTTTGGCATATTCCCTGGCCTAACCCGGAGAGTTTTTCCATCTGTCCATACCGCAAGGAAATCCTGGAAGGGATGTTGGGATGTGATTTGATTGGTTTTCATGTGCAGAATCACTGTAATAACTTTTTGGATACCGCTAACCGCCTGCTTGAATCGCGTGTAGATACCGAAAAGTTCAGCGTGAACCGTTTTGATAAAGAGACATTTATCCGGGCGTTCCCGATCAGTGTCGATGTCCATTCCGGAGGCTTTAAGGTATCTCCTGAAAGAGAGATGGAAAAGATCAGGAAGGAGTATGACTTAAAAGATAAAATAATCGGTTTGGGGGTCGACCGGATCGATTATACCAAGGGGATTGTCGAGAGGATTCTGGCAATCGACCGGTTTTTAGAAAAATATCCGCAGTATAAGAAGAAGTTCGTATTTATTCAGATCGCCGCACCCAGCCGCACGCATATTAAGCGTTATCATGATTTAATGAATGAGATTGATGAGCTGGTGGAAAAAAAGAATTGGAAATATCAAGACGGCAATTGGAAGCCGATTATTTATCTGAAACGCCATTTTTCGCAGGAAGAGATCGAGCCGTTTTATCTTTTGGCTGATTACTGCCTGGTAAGTTCTTTGCATGACGGCATGAATTTGGTAGCTAAGGAATATATCGCGGCTAAAGAGGATTTAGGCGGCAGCCTGATCTTAAGCCAGTTTACCGGAGCCGCTAAAGAATTAACCGACGCGGTACAGATCAATCCTTATTCCATTGAAGAGTTTGCCGATGCGATCGGTTATGCTATTGAAATGCCGGCGGATGAGAAGAAAAAGCGGATGGAAAATATGCGTAAGATCATCAGTGAAAATAATGTCTACCGCTGGGCGGCGGATATTATTACTGAACTGACGGCATTAAAAAAGTAACAATTCAATTCAAGGAGAAACTGTGAACGGGGATTTATTGTCGCAGATTACGCGGTCAGCCGAAGTGTTGATGCCGGTAATTGTTTTTTTGCTGGTTTTGCTGATCGGGCTTATTGTTAAGCGGGTGGTTTTTAGCCGTTTTAAGAAATTAGCAGCTAAAACAGTTACTCAGCTTGACGACATGATTATCCGGGGAATGCAGGGGCCGGTTACGGTCTTATGTTTAATGACCAGCTTATATTTTGGCCTGCAATTTTCCAGGTTGCCGCCCGGCATTATGCATCTGATGAATAAAACACTCATGGTTTTAAGCCTGGTTGCGGTGACTTTGGCGGCGAGCAACCTATTATCGGGTTTTATCAAATTCTACGCTTCGCGCATTGATTCTGCCTGGTCAATGACAAGCATTACCCAGAATATTGTCAAAGTTTTTGTTTTTTCCGTAGGTTCGCTGGTAGTTTTGAACAGCCTGGGCATATCGATTACTCCGGTGCTGGCCACTTTGGGGGTCGGTGGCCTGGCGGTTGCCCTGGCCTTACAGGATACCCTTTCTAATCTTTTTGCCGGTTTTCATATTCTGATGAACCGCCAGATTAAAGTCGGCGATTACATTAAGCTGGAGTCGGGTGAGAATGGTTATGTCGTCGATATCAATTGGCGTTTAACCAAAATCAAAATGTTGGCCAATAATATTGTGATTATCCCGAATGATAAATTAAGCAAGACAGTTCTGGTTAATTATTATCTTCCGGATAAAGAAATGTCGGTATTGGTGGATTTGGGGGTGCATTATAAAAGCGACCTGGATAAAGTAGAGCGGGTTACCTGTGAAGTGGCTAAATCGGTAATGAAAGAAATTAGCGGCGGAGTGGATTATTTTGAGCCTTTTATCCGCTATCATACTTTTGGGGATTCCAGCATAAAATTTACTGTTATACTGCGGGTTAAGGAATTTGTTGATCAGTATATGATAAAACATGAGTTTATTAAGCGGCTGCATAAAAGATATGCCAGCGAAGGCATTAATATTCCTTATCCGATCCGGGCGGTAAATTACCAGCAGGAGGAATGCAGCCGGAGCCAGAATGTTGCATCTTCGTAAACATCTGCCGGAAGTAATAAAACAGCTGGCCGGAAAATTTATATTTTTATTTCTTGATTACGATGGGACCCTGGCTCCGATTGCTCAGACCCCCGGGCAGGCCAGGATTTTGCCAGAATTAAAAAAAATATTGAGCCGCCTGGCGCTTCGTAAAGGTTTTAAACTGGCGGTAGTCAGCGGCAGGGCGCTGGAAGATATAAAAAAAAGAATTAACCTTAAACATATTGTTTATGCCGGTAATCACGGCTTGCAAATAGAGGGGCCGGAAATTAAGCATCAAATACCGGTTCCTGTGGGTTATAAAAGAATACTTAGGCGTATCCGGGCCGGACTTAAGCAAAGGCTTGGCGGGGTTAAAGGTATTTTATTAGAAGATAAAGGACTGTCATTAGCTTTGCATTTTAGGCTGGTTGATCGTAAACAAGTCAATTTGGTTAAAAATATTTTCCGGCAGATAACCAATCAATATTTAAAAAGAAAGATGATCCGGATACGGCCGGGCAAAGAGGTTTTGGAGGTAATGCCGGCGATAGAATGGAATAAAGGAAAAATCGTTAAGTGGCTTTTGGCTGGGCATGCGGCGAAGATAAGCAGCAAAGAGACGGCCCCGATTTACATAGGGGATGATGCTACTGATGAAGATGCCTTCGCGGCATTAAAGGGTAAGGGGGTAACGGTAGTGGTAGGCAGGCGGAAACATTCCCGGGCCGCTTATTACCTAATGGATACAGGCGAAGTCAGGGATTTTCTCAAACGGATTTTAACAATTAAATAACCATGGCGCTTTTATTGAAAGCAAAAGAACCCTTCAGGTTTTATACGCGGCTGCACTTATCGGAATTAACCGGTTTAAGAGCAACTACTTTAACCCAGCTGGTTGAACTGATTAAAGATGTCCCGGGATCAAGTATCTACCATCATACGCACAGGTTTCTGCAGCAGCACCAGGTTTTTTCTCCTGAGCCACCGAATGATTTTGCCTATTGGGTAACCGAAATATTAGGAGAAAAAGAGCTGGGGGAACGGTTGGCAAGTATCGATATTATGCAGTTTTCTAAAATCCATGATCTGCGGGC
>CAZEBD010000084.1:0-5508 GCA_964510625.1 uncultured Planctomycetales bacterium | reverse complement strand
CCGTTTCAAGCACCGCCAACCGGCCAAAAAACCCGGTATTATTACAGTATTTACACCCCTGGGCATTATAAAAAGTGGTTTTACCGGTAAAACCGATATTCTTCAGAAAGTCCGCGGAGACCTCGACCGGCTTACGGCATTTAAGGCAGATCTTGCGCGCCAGCCGCTGGGCACAAAGCATAATTACGCTGGAGGCGACTAAAAACGGTTCTACTCCCATATCAATCAGGCGGGTAATACTGGAGATGGCATCATTAGTGTGCAAAGTAGAAAGCACAAGCTGTCCGGTCAGGGCGGCTTTAATCGCGATATCGGCGGTTTGCGCATCACGGATCTCTCCGATCATAATTACATCCGGGCTTTGCCGCAAGATCGAACGCAGGCCGCTGGCAAAATCCAGGCCGATATCCGGCTTGACCTGCATCTGCGTAATCCCTTCTACCTGGTATTCCACAGGGTCCTCAATCGTCACGATGTTTCTTTCAGGAGTATTTAACTGATTTAACACCGAATAAAGAGTAGTTGACTTTCCGCTACCGGTCGGGCCGGTAACTAACATCATCCCGAAAGGCTTGGCCACCGCGGCTTTAAAAGTCGCTGCCGGCTGAGCAGAAAATCCTAATTTATCCAGGCCGATAGAAAGGTTACCTTTATCCAGCGCACGCAAGACAAATTTCTGGCCAAAGGTCGTCGGCAGGCTGGAGACCCTGAAATCCACCTCCCGGCCTTCGGTCTTGACTTTAAACCGGCCGTCCTGGGGAATACGATTTTCCGTAATATCCAGGTTAGAAATAATTTTTAAGCGCGCCAGGATCGCATTCTGATTTATCTTAGGTACTTTTAAAACATCCAAAAGTGACCCGTCAATCCGGTACCTAATCCGCAGGCAATCAATCTCCGGCTCGATATGAATATCCGAAGCCCTCCTTTTTAAGGCCTGAGCCAGGACAATATCCACCAGCTGCACAATCGGGGCTTTTTCGCTTTCTAAAAGCGCATTAGACAACTCGATCTCTTCAGTCTTAAACACCTCCACATTCTTATCCGCACTCCCCCGCACCGACGCTGATTCATCAAGTATGTTCTGCAGATCCTTGGCTTCTTTGCGGTATTGGCTGTCAATGGCATGGGCAATCTCATCATCGGGACTTAAGACAATATCGATACTGCATCCGGTAAAGTTCCCCAGATCATCAAGGGCGAAGATATTTAAGGGGTCTGACATCGCTACGGTAATCGTCGAGCCGATTTTAGACAAAGGAATCGAACTGTAAAGCTTGGCCATTCGCTCCGGGATCAGGTTCACTACCTCCGGATCGAACCTAAATTTAGCCAGGCGCAGGGTCGGCAGATAAAGCTGTTCGGAAAATAAAGAAAGCAGCGCCTCTTCGGTAATGATCCCCTCTTCTACCAGGATCCTTCTTAAAGGAATTCCTTTTTCCTTCTGTAGGCTCAAAGCCCGCTCTAATTTAGCCCGGGTGATCTGGCGGCTTTTTAATAATATCTCGGTTATGTTTTCTTTTAATGAATGCATTTATTCCTCATCCGGCGCAGTGACCCGCAGAACTTCCTCAATTGTCGTGATCCCCTTTAAAGCCGTACTCATCCCTTCTTCACGTAAAGTCTTCATCCCTTCCAGCCTGCCTTGGCGCTTAATAAACTGCTCCTGGCTACCGGCAAGGATCATCTCCCGAACCTTCTGGCTGAGCTGTAAGACCTCGGTAATCACCGTCCTTCCGGAATACCCGGTATTAAAACAATGCGCACAGCCCTTGCCTTTATAAAACTGCAGCTGGCTGGTTTTATTTAAATCTAATTTTAAACTTTGCGCAACTTCATCCTTAAGCGTGTAAGCCTCTTTGCAGGAGGGGCAAATCTTACGCACTAACCTCTGGGCAATTACACAGACTAAAGATGAATTGATCAGATACGGCTCTACCCCCATATTCACCAACCGCACGACCGCCCCGGCAGCAGTGGTCGTGTGTAAAGTAGAAAGCACTAAATGCCCGGTAAGGGCGCTTTTGATGGCAATATCCACCGTCTCAAAATCACGGATCTCTCCGATCATAATAATATCCGGGTCCTGGCGTAAAATCGAACGCAGGGCGGCGGCAAAACTTAAACCAATCTCCGGACGCGCGGTAACCTGATTTATCCCCTCTAACTGGAATTCCACGGGGTCTTCTACGGTAACAATATTTTTATCCGGGCTGTCCACAGATTTTAAAATCGCATAAAGGGTGGTCGTCTTTCCGCTTCCGGTCGGGCCGCAGACTAAGATCATCCCGTGAGGCAATGCCGATACTTTTGAAAGGACCTCTAAGGCATGATCACTAAAGCCAAGTTTTCTGACATCCAGGTTAGCCTGCGACTTATCTAAGATACGTAATGCCACCTTCTCCCCGTAGCTTGAAGGCAGTATGGAAACGCGGAAATCTATCTGGCGGTTTAAGATCTTTACTTTAAACCGGCCGTCCTGCGGCATACGGTGTTCGGCAATATCCAATTCAGAGATAACCTTGATCCGGGAAACGATCGGAGCGTGCATATTTTTGGGCGGGGCTTTTTGTTCGCGCAGCATTCCGTCGATCCGGTAACGGATACGCAGTTTTTTTTCAAAAGGCTCGATCAATACATCGGAGGCTTTCTTTTTTATCGACTCCTCCAGAATCATGTTGACTACCTTAATCACCGGGGCTTCATGGCTGATACGCCCTAATTCCTGATCACTGGGAGAAGCATCTTTTTCTTCCTTGATCAATTCGATGGATGAAACGGTCATCTCTTTGACTAAATCATCAATAATCCCTTTAGAAGTATCCGGATAAGATAATTCAATGGTCTGGTTAATATCGGCAACTGAAGAGATGATCGGATTGATTTTAAAACCGGTAAGGGATTGCACATGGTCGATGGCAAAGATATTCAGCGGATCGGCCATCGCCAGGGTAATCGTGTCTCCCATTTTAGAGATCGGAATGATCTGATAATGGCGGGCGATATCGACCGGGATGATTTTAGCGATCTCCAGGTCGATTTTAAAACGTTTTAAATCAATTAAGGGTAAACCTAAGCCTTCGCTTAAGGTGGAGATCAGCTCATTTTCTTTGACAAACTTAAGCTCAACGATAATATCGCTGAGTTTTCCGCCTTTGGCCGCCTGGACTTTAAGCGCCTGCTCCAGATGCTCGGCGGTAATAAGCTTATTATTAATCAATATTTCAGTAAGCCGGTCTTTAAGTGATAACATATTTAAGGTTACCTGCTCACCTACTTTTATTCTTTATCCTTATAATATTTTTCAATTGCTTTTTTAATATCCGAGGAAGTAGAAACAAAAGTCTGAACGCTGCAGCCAGTCAACAGCTCCACATCCTCGATCGCCTGGACATTTAAAGGATTAGACATTGCCAGAGTAAGGTTACTGCCGATCTTGTCGATCGGCACAAGAAGGTATTGCCTGGCCACGCGGCCGGGAATCACTCCGGTGATATCTAAATCCACATCATAATTACCCAAAGGTAAATACGGAAAGCCGTACTGGGCGGTAAGGGCCTGGGCAATATCATCTTCTTTGACAAAACCCAGATCCACCAGGATCTCCCCGATCAGGCCTCCTTTTTCCCTCTGGACATCCAAGCTCTGGTCCAGCTGGGATTGGCTAATGATCCCCCGGTCTAAAAGTAATTCACCTAACGGCTTGTTATTGATTCTTCTGATCACTTTTAGTCGATCCTTTTTAAAGTTAAAAAGCCACGACCTTGTTTTTTCCGCCAGCCTTAGCTCTCTTTAACAACTCTCTGGCCTTAGTCATTAACTGGCAGAACTCCACTCCATCTAAAGGATTTTCACTTACCCCGGCACTGAAAGTCAGGCACTTGCTTTTATCCGGATCGGTACAAAAAGCATCCTGAATCCGTTTACAGACTGTTTCGGCGATCTCCTGGGACTGGCGCTTATTTTTCTCCGGCAAAATCAGCGCAAATTCATCATCGCCGATCCGGCCGGCCCGGTCGACATCGGTAATGCACTGACGGATAAGGATCGCTATTTTTTTAAGCGCGGATTCCGCATGGATCAGGCCGAATTTCTCGCGGTAATTTTTAAAATTATCGATATCAAAAATGACAAATGAACATGGTCGCTGATAGGCAATTGCCCGGCTGATCTCCTCCTGCAGGCGGTTTTCGATAAAAAAACGGTTATACAGGCCGGTGAGCGCATCCTTGATCTCTAACTTTTCGATCCGGTGCGCCAGAATATCATTTTCAACCGCTACTGCGATCTGTTTAGAAAAAATATCCAAAAGCTCGATATCGTCTTTATTATAAGCAAAATTTTCACGGCTGTTAGCGATCCCCAATACCGCCTTAACCTGGCCCCTGGCGAAAATCGGCATCGCCAGGCAGTTCTTTACCTGGAATTTAGATAAAAAGTCTACGGTCAGGTTGTCATTAAGCACATTCTGTTTATCTAAAATGATCAGCTTATTCAAATCAAAAACCTTAGTGTACAGAGGATCCTGGGAAAGTATTTTGATCGTCAACAGGTGGTCGCTCTTGGGGCCGTCGGCAACCTTCATCCGGAAAGACTCATCGGTATCATCCTTAAACAGAAGAAAGGCAAACTCAGAATTAGCTAAAGAACGTGATTTTTCGACCGCGATCTTTAAAACTTCTTCGAATTTACCGCCTTCAGAGATCAGCGAACTGATCTGCATGAGGTTAGAAAGGACGATGATCTTTTTCTGGATCTCAATATTAATCTCGGTGGTTTTTTCGCTGTAGCCTTTGAGCTCCTCCATATTACTGCGGATCCGGTAAGTCAGCTGGTTTAAAATATTGCCCAGTTCCCCGACCTCATCATTGTGTTCAACCTCCAGTTTGCGGCTGATGTCGCCGGCGGCGATGCACTTGGCTTCCGCCGCCACGGCAGTCAGACGGTCAAAGACCTCTTTGATCACCAATAATCCGACAATCGCCAGAAAAATACTCACCAAAAGATAAACCACAATCTCTAATTTTAAACCGAATTTCGGAAAGATATAAATGGAAAGCAGGTAAATGCAGACTAAAAAGGGAAGGATAAACATTAACTGGAAAGCAACTACCAGTTTTTGCCTTACCGTACGAGAAATCAAGGAAAAACGGTTTGATTTATTATTCATACCTCTCCTCCCCTATAGATTTTGATTCAATATTATACTCTTTAACTCCTTATCTGGCAATAGTTTTATTAAAAAGATGGGGTAAATTTTTCTGATTCTTCCAGGAGGCGCTCTTTAGGAATTCCGGTATCGATGAAATCCCAGGGAAGCAAGCCAAGAGCAGGTTTTTGATCAAGATATTTTTGCGCGTCCAGTCCGGATTCAGAAAATGCCTCCTGCCACTTAGCAGATGAAAAATAATTACTCCAGGCATCAAACCGGGCGCCTTTCTGGTAAGCCGACATGATTACCCGGCTTAAACGGCGGTCTCCGCGGCAAAGTATCCCTTCTAAATGTGC
>CAZEBD010000083.1:0-5601 GCA_964510625.1 uncultured Planctomycetales bacterium | reverse complement strand
CAAATTTACCGGTCTGATTGACAAAATATTTAGTCTCTTTATCCACCCAGCCTTTTAAAATCGGGCCGGCAACATGGCGGATAATCTCCTGGCGCGCTTTTTCCGTAATACGCTTACCGCTTTTATCCAGGATATCCTCGGTATGTTGAGAGGCCAGGACGACCGAATCAACGCGTACCGGCTTGCAGTTATCATATTCTACCGTCACCTGAGTTTTACCGTCCGGGCCCAGGTATTTTAAAATTTTTTCTTTACGCACCCGCGTTAACTGCATGGCTAATTTTTGGGCCAAGGTCAAGGCCAGCGGCATTAATTCTTCAGTCTCATTACAGGCATAACCAAACATGATCCCCTGGTCTCCTGCTCCGCCGGTATCTACCCCTTGGGAAATATCCGGAGATTGGGAATGGATAGCATTAAGAATAGCACAGGTATGCCAATCAAAACCGTATTTCGGGTGGTCATAACCGATCTCGGCGATAATATTCCTGCAAATTTCATGCACATGGATAAAACTGCGCGTAGTAATCTCTCCCCCAACAACTAATAGCCCCATGGTCACATAAGTCTCACAGGCAACGCGTGAATAAGGATCATTTTTCAGGCAGGCATCTAAAACTCCGTCTGAAATCTGATCGCATAATTTATCCGGATGACCTTCGGTTACCGACTCTGAAGAAAAATAATGTTTCTGTACAGCCATGACTCCTCCTTGTCTACCCGTTAATAATTAATACTTCTTTGCCGCGTTTAAATATTTATAATCTCCGATATCAAACCAACTCCCGCCAAAAACGCAGCCGTAAACCCTGGCCCTATCCTTTAACCAGGCAATATAACTTCCGGTAGCATCGGCTTTTCTATGCTTGTCCTGAAGGTATGCCTGAATCCAGCGTAAATGTCCTGCGGGGATATAATAAAGGCACATCGCTACCAAATTTGATTTCGGACGGAGAGGTTTTTCCTCAAAACCCACCACTCTTTTTAAGCTGTCTAATTTGACTACTCCGTAGCGGACGGCATCCTGCCTGCGTTTTAGTTTATAAAGACCGATGCTGGTAGAACGGGAATGTTTTTTAGCCGCCTGCAGAAATCCATTCAGGGAGGCGCTAAACAAATTATCCCCTCCGACGACTAACAGGTCATCGGCCAGCCTATTTTTCTTGACGACAAAATTTATATCACCGATCGCCCCCAGGCGGTCCCGGTTACTGCGGGTACAATCATCCACCAAGGTAATCTTTTTGGGCAATTTTACTTTTTTAGCCCATCGCTTAAAAACCGCGATAAATTTACTATTCGTGACAATAAAAACCTCATCAATACTGTCGACTTCGGCGATCTTCTCAAGGATATAATCAATGATCGGCCGGCCCTTGACCTCTAAAAGCGGCTTAGGGAATTTTTTAGTTAAAGGATAAAGCCGGGTGGCATATCCGGCAGCCAAAATCAAAGCCTTCACTTATTTTAAAATCTCCGCCAGATAACTTTGCGAAAACTCATCCACTTCCTTACCGGTGGCCAGCTTCATCGCACGAACGGCCATCTCCTGCGCCGCCTTAAAACCTACCGCCCGGATGATATACTTTAATTCCGGGATCACCTGCGGCGGTAAGCTGAATTCATCCAGGCCCAAACCTAAAAGAATAATCGCCAAAGACGGCTCACCGGCCATTTCTCCGCACATGGCTACCTTAATCTTAGCCTGGTGGGCGGCATCAATAATACTTTTAATCAATCTTATGACCGCCGGGTGCGCCGGATCGTAAAGATAGGCGACCTTCTCGTTGCCGCGGTCAACCGCCAAAGAATATTGGATAAGGTCATTGGTCCCGATGCTGAAGAAGTCGGCTTCACGAGCCAGAATATCGGCAGTCATCGCCGCCGAAGGGACCTCGACCATTACCCCGACCTCGATTTTATCATTATATTTTAATCCTTTCTGCTTAAGCTCCTCTTTAGCCTCCTCAAGCAAATGATTGGCCTGCCGCAATTCCTCGACCCCGGAGATCATCGGGTACATCAGCTTAAGGTTGCCGTGAACGCTGGCCCTCAGGATTGCGCGCAGCTGCAGTTTAAAAATATCCGGGCGGGCCAGGCAGAACCTGATCGCCCTCCACCCTAAAAACGGCTGCATTTCATGCGGGATTTTAAATTGCGATAAAAATTTATCCCCGCCGATATCCAAAGTACGGATGATCACCGAATGCGGATTCATCTCCTCCGCCACATATTTATAGGCCTGATAATGCTCCTCTTCAGTCGGAGAATCCTTACGGTTCATATAAAAGAACTCCGTGCGGTATAACCCGATCCCCTGGCCGCCGTGCAATTTCACACCTGGGACTTCATCCGGAAATTCAATATTGGCGTTAATCAGAACGACCCGCCCATCCGGAGTCTCTGCCGGCAGGTCTTTGACCGCCAGGAATTTATCGGCAATACCTTTTAGCCTTTCCAGCTTCTGTCGGTAGCTCTTGAGGGTTTCCTCATCGGGATCGATAATCACCGTCCCGGTAGAGCCGTCAACAATCAACAAATCTCCGGGATTGACCTGAGAGGTCACCCCCTCCAGTCCGACTACCGCCGGGATCTCTAATGATTTAGCCATGATCGCGGTATGCGAAGTTTTACCGCCGACATCCGTCACAAATGCAGCGACATTCTGCGTATGCATAGCCGCGGTATCAGAAGGGGATATATCATGCGCCACAATGATCGCTCTTCCCTCTACCCCCTCTAGCCCTTTTTTCTTTTTACCTAAAAGATTCCTTAAGATCCTTTTGCCGACATCATTAATATCTGCCGTACGCTCTTTGAGGTATTCATCTTCGATCTTCAGAAACACCCCGATATATTTCTTAAGCACCTCGGAGAATATATAGGCGACATTCAGCTGCTCTTTTTTAAGCCGGCTGATCACCTCTTCAATGAGCATCCGGTCTTCTAAAACTAGGAGGTGGGCATCAAAAATCTGTGCTTCCTGCTGGCCCATATCTGATGAGATCCTTTTCTGCAGTTCGATGATCTCCCGGCGGGTCTGAATGAGGGCTTCTTCAAAAAGCTGGATCTGTACGGGAATATCCGCCCAGTTAATCGCTTCACGCGAAACGACAAACTCTTCTTTGCCCAAAAGATAAGCCGGCCCGATACTCACACCGCCGGCAGCGGCAATCCCCCTTAATTGGATCATAACTCTTCCTCGCTGTTAATTAACTTTTCTAATTCTTCCAAGGCGCTCTGGGCATCTTCACCGTCAGCCTCAACGACAATCAGGCTGCCTTTCTCCGCCCCTAACATTAAAATCCCCATAATCGATTTACCGTTGACCTCTTCAGCATCATGGCGTACGGTAATCCGGGAATCAAATTTATTGGCAATCTGCACAAATACGGCCGCCGGCCGCGCATGCAAGCCCTGCTTATTTTTAACGATTAATTCTTTTTTAATTAATGGCATAATAATGGTACTTTCTTTTCCCGCCATAAACCGGCGGGATTAGTTCGGCCAAACGACTTAGCTTCACTGTCGTTCGCTAAGTCGTGGCCTCACTAAATTTCCTCGATAAAACTTAAAATAATCTTAGCTAATTTTTCCGAGTCATGGCGGATTACCCCATCCTGGATCATGGTAAAATCCTCCTCGACCACCCGGTATCCGAGATTCTCGATTTTCTTACGGTCATTAACCACCAGGAGCGAATTATCCTGCGAGTAACGTTTCAGGACTTCATCCGGGACCACCCCGTTATTCACCACGCAATAATCCAATATCTGCTCATGGCTGTGTTTAAGCAGGGCCTTAATATGGTCAGAGACTGAGTAGCCGTCGGTTTCTCCCGGCTGGGTCATCACATTGCACACATAGACTTTTAACGCCTGCGATTTAGCGATCTCCTGAGTGATCTCTTTGATCAACAGATTCGGAATAATGCTGGTATATAAAGAACCCGGGCCCAAGACAATAATCTGGGCTTCTTTAATCGCCTTTAAGGCATCCGGAGTAGCCAGCGGCTGTTCCGGAGTAAGGCTGACCCGGTTGATTGCCTTCCTGGCCTTGGGGATTTGGTCCTCCCCGACTACCGTTGTGCCGTCTGAATAATGCGCCACCAGAGTTACGTCCCCTAATGAAGAAGGGATCACCTGTCCGCGCAGGGCTAAAACTTTACTGGTCTCTTTGATTGCCTTCTCAAAATCACCGGTCAGGCGCGTCATCACCGTAAGAAAAAGATTGCCGAAAGAATGCCCGGAAAACTCGGAGTTTCCATCAAACCTGAACTGAAACAGGTCCTGCATCAGTGTCGGGGCATCCGCCAGGGCCACCAGGCAGTTACGGATATCTCCGGGAGGCAGAACATCAAACTGCTGCCTCAGGCGGCCGCTGGAACCTCCGCTGTCGGCTACCGTGACTACCGCTGAGATATTTGAAGTATAATTTTTTAACCCGCTTAAAAGGACCGATAGTCCGGTTCCTCCGCCGACAGTCACAATCCGCGGGCCGCGGCTGAGCTGCTTTTTTTGGTACAAAATATCAATTAATTCCGTACCGCGGGATGCGGGAGCAAATATCGCGATAAAAGAGCGCATCATCCGCTTAATGCCCAAGATCAGAATAATAATTCCGGAGATTACGATCAAAGCATCTAAGATCTGGATCAGCCAGAATTCTTCACTGCGTAAATTCGCCGTGCCTAAAATTAAAAGCAGGACGCCAAAAGCGCTTAATCCCACCCAGCGCTTAATGCCGATGCCCGGATAAAACCATTTAAGAATATCGCTTGATCTGGCTTTCATCTCTGAAAAATTTTAGAATTTATTTATCTGGTTAAAGAAGGGTGACTTTTAAAAGATCAGACCTTCTTTTCATCTTCCTGAGTGATGACCTTAATTACGGATTTTTCATCGACGCAAGTCCTTAAGGTATCGCGGAAGTATTTATCTTTTAAGAGACGGGATATTCTGGCTAAAGCCTTTAGATGCGGGCCGGCGGAATCCTGCGGAGCAACCAATAAAAAGAAGATATAAGCTAATTCGCCGTCCAGAGAATCAAAATCCACGCCTTTTTTAGAAAGGCCGAAAGCGGCAACCAGTTTGTCCACACAATCGCATTTGGCATGCGGTATGGCGATGCCCTGGCCGATGGCCGTGGAACCTAAAGCCTCCCGGGACATCAGGGCATCAATAAGCTTATTGCGATTACGTTTCTCTACATCACCGGCTTCGATCAGGTAATCGACCATCTCTTTGATTACCTCTTCTTTGCTGGTAGATTTTATATCGGTAAGAATAGCTTTTTTGGAGAGAAAATCCATTATCTGCATTTAATACTCCTTTTTAATGTTTTACTCCGGCGCTGGCGACGACGGACAAAAATATATTGCGTTATATTTTAATGGAGCGGGAGACGGGATTCGAACCCGCGACATCAACCTTGGCAAGGTTGCGCTCTAGCCAGCTGAGCTACTCCCGCACAGCGGTGCGGCACTGGCGCCATTCAACTAAGCGCCAGGTGCCGCAACCTTGTCGTTCCTTATATTTATTGTCAATTTTGGGCGGAAGAGGATTTGAACCTCCAAGGGTTGCCCCAATAGCTCCTAAGGCT
>CAZEBD010000082.1:0-5671 GCA_964510625.1 uncultured Planctomycetales bacterium | reverse complement strand
TACTCCGATGAGAATTAATCCGATAGCTAATATCTGCCGTCTTCTTTTATTCATCAGCTTCCAGCCCCGCAATCATAGATTTCTTCATTAAATCTATAGCTTCGGAATACCTGCCTTCTTGAGCATAGCATTTACCCAGGTCAAACAAAGATCCGTTTGTCTGGGGCAGCTTTCCCTGATCTGGATATAGTAATTTCAGATGGGTATATGTTTTGTTATCCTGAGGGTTAAGTTCGAGTAATCTTTTTTTGCATTGCTTTTCCCGGGCTAGGTTTCCCTGCTCCCGGTATAGCCATATTAATCCGATGTATGCCCCGCCTCTTTCAGGGTTAAGCTCAATGGCTTTTTTGAATGATTTTTCCGCCTGGAGCGAATCTTCTTGCTCCAGGTATAACCACCCTAATCCAACGTATGCCCCGTCATTTTTGTGGTTTAGTTTAAGGGCTTTTTTGAATGCTTCCTCTGCACGGGATAGGTCTCCCCGGTTTTGGTATATTTCTCCCAGCCCGATATATACTGTGCTGTCTTTGGGGTTAAGCTTGACGGCTTTGTTGAGTAGTTTCTCAATTTCCGGAGTTTCATTTTGCGCAAAACTATCAGCGCATCCGAAGCTGACCGTAACAAGAATGCAGAAGAATAAAAATGTTTTCATATCGTTAAAGGTCTAATATACAAACTCTGCCCAAACCGGCAGGTGGTCGCTATAGGCACGGTCGGCAATTGTTCCCGCACGGATCAATTTAAGGCCTTTATAGAAAATATAATCTAAGGCTGTTTTGCGGTTAAATAAATACCAGTATTTATAGGTCCAGCCGGTATCTTTTGTCGCCAGTTCAAAACCCGCGCCGGTTAAAGCCTGCGTTACTGCCCGGGTATGCATCCAGGCATAAGTATTAAAGTCTCCGGCGATAATGCATTTAGCGGTTTGCGGTGCGATCGCATCGATTACCGCTTGAATCTGTCCTTTTCGGTGCTCGGCTGAAATGATTACTCCCAGATGCACAGAGAATACCAAAATTTCCTGATGATTGACTAATACCGTAGCTCCGACGGCGCAGCGCTGCATCTTAATATAGCGGTCCTGAAAAGAATAGGGCAGGAGTATTTTACGGTCATTCTTAATCGGCCATCTGGAAAGAATGGCTTGGCCAAAATCTTTATTATTACAGGGATGAACAGCGCTGGGGTAGTAAACGTAATTATAATTAAGGGAGCCGGCTAAAGATTCAACCCCTTCTCGGTTCATCTCCTGCAGGCAGATGATATCGGCGTTGGCCAGATCCTGATTTTTTCGGAGAAATTTCCTGACCCCTTTGATTTTTCGGCAAAGAGCGATATTATAAGAAACAACCCGGATCGTTTTTTTATCAGGCCCGGGCCGATAATCAGCTGTTTCTATCCTGGCGTAGCGGGGCCCGTCCGGCTGGCTAAAACTGACCGCCCGATCGGCCGAAATACAGGAGCTTAAGAAAAAACTCCCGGTGATTACCATGATGAATGAGAAAGTATCTTTACGCATAGTTTAAATTTATCACGGAGTAAGCTTGTCAGCAACAGTTTTATTGTTGCGCGGATATTTCGCCGATGTTATAATTTATTCACTTTGAAGAAAATAATTATAATTATATTATTTGGGGTATTATCAGCCTGTGGATTATATTTTATCCAGATACCCTTAGAGCAAAGAAAGGCCGCCTGGAGCAGGCTTAAGCAGGATTTAAGCCGGGAAATAAACTGCTTCGACGGGGAGGCCGGGATTGTGGTCAGGGATCTGCGGAATAACCGGGAGCTCAGCTGTAATAAAAATACCTTATTTCCTTCAGCCAGCTTAGTTAAGCTGCCGATCATGGCGGCCTGTTTTCTGGCTGCCGAACAAGGCAGGATCGACCTTAGCCGCCGGGTAATTTTAAGGCAAGCTGATAAGTTTACCGGCTCAGGGATTTTAAAAGATGTCCGGCCGGGCACGATCTTTAGTGTAGAAGAATTAATCGGCCTGATGATTTATGATAGCGATAACACGGCCACCAACATTCTGACTAAGCTGGTGGGCATGGATTATTTGAATAAGGTATTTTCTTCCTGGGGCCTTGAGAATACCAGGCTTTCAAGGAGGGTGGCGGATTTTAAACTTAGGAACCAGGGAGTGGAAAACTATACTGCTGCCGGAGATATTGCCTTGCTGCTTGAGCGGATCTACCATAGAAAACTGGTAAACAGGGAGGTTTCCGAAAAATGTCTGCAGGTCTTAAAATTACAGCGGGTCAATGACCGTATCCCTAAATACCTTCCGGCGCAGATTATGGTAGCGCATAAAACCGGGCTGGAGCGTAATGTCTGCCATGATGCCGGGATCATCTTTGATGCCAAAAGCGATCTTTTAGTCTGCGTGTTAACCCGGCATACCCATCCTAATGCCGCTATCGCTAAAGATTTTATTGCTCAGGTGGCATTGCATGCCCATCACTATGCGGAGCAATTACCATAAAATGAATAGACAAATACCGGGTTATTGATAAAATATATCTAGTTTGGCTGATAATTTAAAATCGATGCTTACTGGTCTGAACTTATTCCTATGTCGTTTTTAACGATCATCTATATTATTACCCCGGTTGCCAGCATTATCATTGCTTTATTGTTAATCCATTGGGCTAAATTGTCCGAGGCTGCCAGAATAAGAGAGGAAAGCCTGCAAAAGAAAAATTATACTCCTGACCCGGCCCTCCATGATGAATCGATTAATCATACCGTTTATAATCAGCTGAGCGGAGTATTGGATTCCAAACAGCGCTGCCAGGAAGTGACCAAGATCGTTTCCGATATTTTTGGGCAGGAACTCAATAAGAGGATCCAGGAAAATACCCAGGAGATCAGCAAAAAATACGAAAGCATTATTGAAAAGACGGTCAAGGAAGAGGAGATCGTCTGGAATAAATATAACCGCACGCTTACGGAAAAAAGGCAAACGGATGCGGTTATCCGCAGCGTTGCCGAAGGGCTGTTAGTGGTAGATGCCCAGGGTAAAGTGGTAATGATGAATCCGGCTGCCGAAAGGCTCCTGGGGGTATCCCGCAAAGATAAGATCGGTAAGTCCGTAGATGATAGTTTAAAAGACGAACAGTTAGTTTCGCTGGTTAAGGATTCTAAGGATAAAGACGGCAAAGATAAAGAGATCGAATTATTCAGCCAGAATAAAGAGACCAGTAAAACTATCCGGGCCTCCAGTGCGGTTATTGAGAATGAAAACGGGCAGACTGTCGGGATGGTCTCGGTTTTAAGCGATATTACCAAACAGAAGGAGATCGACCGCCTGAAAGCCAGCTTTGTCGCTAACGTAACCCATGAATTACGAACACCTTTGGTTTCTATTGATAAATCGATAAGTCTGCTGTTGAGCAAGAATGCGGGTGGGTTATCGGAAAGCCAGGAGCAGTTTTTAACGATTGCCTCAAGAAACTGTAAAAGGCTAAGCCTCCTGATCAATGACCTGCTTGACCTTTCGAAATTAGAGGCCGGCAAGATGAATATAATCTTGTCCTCTGCTGCTATAGATAAAGTGATCAGCGAATCAATCGAAGGCTTACATGCCTGGGCCGGAGCAAAGTCTGTAAAACTTATCAGTAATATCGCAGCGGGCTTGCCCCAGGTAAAAATTGACCCGGATAAGATCATTCAGGTTTTAAATAACCTGATCGGTAATGCGATTAAGTTTACCCCGGCTGATGGCGCCATTACGGTAAGTGTGCAATTACATAATGACCGCCAGGTGATTGTCAGTGTCCAGGACACCGGAGTAGGGATTTCCAAGAAAGAATTGGAAAAAGTTTTTGATAAATTTTATCAGACCGGAGAAAGAGTAGCTACCGATGTCAGCGGCACAGGGATAGGCCTGGCGATTGCCAAAGAGATTGTCGAGCTACATGAAGGTAAAATTTGGGCGGAGAGTGAAGATGGGAAAGGGGCGAAATTTAGTTTTACGCTGCCGGTAGCTTAAATTATTTAATCATAATCAATAAGGAGGTTTCTACATGGATGGTACAAGCATCAGGGTGTTAGTGGTCGATGATGAAGCGGATTTCAGGAATCTGATGACCTTTTGGCTGGAGTCCAAAGGCTATAAAGTGATCACTGCCGCCGACGGTAAAGCGGCGATCGAATTGGTAAAACAGAAAAAGGCCGATATTGTTTTTATGGACCTGCGGATGCCGGTGATGGATGGGGTGGATGCGTTAAAACAGATCCGGACTTTTGATGCGGTTACCCCGATCATTATCATCAGCTCATATATTGCCGACCCTAAGATTCAGGAAGCCAGGAGCCATGGCATGTCCGGGGTTTTTTATAAAGGGGCGGATTTCGATGCCAGCCTGCCGCTTTTAGAAGCCGTTTTAAGGACGCATAGGAACCTGAAGAAATAAAGCTAACTGCTTACCGTTTTTGAATTTAAGTATAATTATTCTCTCCGGCCAGATCCCGTAATTTCTCTTGACTAAAGGGGAAATTTTTGGTAGATATAGTATATATCATAATTATGGTAGCTCATAATCAAGGTGGCCAAAATGTCTAATCTTAAAGCCGAAGAAAATGATTTGATCACCGCCAAAGAAATTATGAGCGAGTTTAATGTCTCATACCAGATTGTGAACCATTATACTAATTTCGGGCTCCTGCCGGTATTGATTAAAAAAGCAAATATCCGGTATTATGATAAAAATATTATCAAAGCCAGGATAAAGAAAATCAGGGAGTTGACCCAGCAGGGTTATTCCCTGAGTTTGATCCGTAGAAAATTAGATGAAGTAGAGATGCCGGAATTTAAACCTGATTTCAAGAAAATGGAATCAGGTTTTTAATTAATCAGGGTTAAAACATGAGTTATTACAAGGTGTTAGGATTTGAAAAAGAGCCTTTTTCAACCAGCCCGGACCCGGATTTTTTCTATTTGTCTAAAGAACATGAATCTGCCTTAGCCAATATTTTAATTGAGCTAAGGCTTAAAAGAGGGCTTTCGGTTATTCTGGGTGATGTGGGCACCGGTAAAACCACTTTATCCAGAAAATTAATCCAGGAATTAAAAGACCGGCCGGATTTTGTTTTCCATATTATCCTGGATCCGTCTTTTGAGAATGAAGAGTCGTTTCTTATTTCTTTAGCAAAAAATTTCGAGATCCCCCTGAATAATGATGTACCGGCAGGGATCGTGGCTTTACGCGAAGGCTTAGAAAGATTTTTATTTCAGAAAGGAGTGACGGAAAATAAAACCGTTACCCTGATTATTGATGAAGCGCAGAAATTAAACGAATCATCTTTAGAAGTTTTACGCGTTCTGCTTAATTATGAGACTAATGAATTTAAGCTGATTCAGCTGGTGCTTCTCGGGCAGCTGGAGTTGCATGCCAAGATTACCGAGATTGCCAATTTTTTTGACCGGATCAGTTTTAAATATACTTTGAACCCGTTGGATTTTGAAGAAACCAAAGAGATGATCGGGTTCAGGCTTAAGCAGGCAGGATATTCGGCGAACATGCATTTATTTTTAGATGAAGCGATCAAAGAGGTGCATCAATATACCCGGGGTTATCCCCGCCGGATCACCATGCTTTGCCACCGGGCGCTAAAAGCCCTGGTGCTGAAAAAGCGCCTGATGGAAATGGGGTTTGCGATGTTCCGT
>CAZEBD010000081.1:0-5745 GCA_964510625.1 uncultured Planctomycetales bacterium | reverse complement strand
TTAGTAAGTTCTACTGGGATCATCGGAAAAAGATTAGATCTGGCTAAGATCAAAAAGGGGATACCGCAATTAGCCGCCGGTTTATCCGCCTCCGGCATCCAAAAAGCTAAAACCGCGATTATGACTACGGATACCTTTGCTAAAGAAATAAGCGTGCAGATAGAAGCCTCCGGCAAACCGGTGCATATCTGCGGGATCGCCAAAGGCGCCGGGATGATCGCTCCGGATATGGCGACCATGCTTTGTTTTATTATGACTGATGCCTCAATCACCCAAAAAGCTTTGAATAAAGCTACTGCCGCGGCGGTAGATAAGTCTTTTAATTGTATTTCGGTTGACGGCTGTATGAGCACTAATGATACGGTTTTAGTTTTAGCAAATGCTGCCGCAGGTAATAAAGCCATATCGGCAGGAGTGAGCTTTAAAAAATTCAGCCAGGCGCTGGAATTAATCTGCCTGGAGCTGGCAAAAATGGTGGTTATGGATGCGGAAGGGGCGACCAAATTTATTCAGATCGATGTCAGGCAGGCCAAAAATGTGCAGCAGGCAAAACAGGTTGCTTTAGCTATTGCCAATTCCCTGCTTTTTAAAACGGCAGTTTTCGGCCAAAACCCGAATTTCGGCAGAGTGGCTCAGGCGGTGGGCTCAAGCGGATTTAAAATCAAAGAAGGAAAGTTAAAGATAAAACTGGGCTCCTTAAAAGGAAAACAGGTAAAACTCCTGGTAAGTTTATCGCAGGGCAAAGCCGGGTGCACGGTTTATACCTGCGACCTCAGCCCGGAGTATATAAAAATTAACGCAGCTTACAACTAAATAGTTAAAGGGGAAGCATGGAAGAGGCAATCAGAAAAGCAGATGTTTTAATCGAGGCGCTACCTTATATTAAGAAGTTCCATAAAAAGGTAATTATTATCAAATACGGCGGGAGCATCCTGGGGGATGAAAAGATCCGCAATAGTGTTTTAGAGGATATCGTATTTTTGAGTTTTATGGGATTGCGCCCGGTCCTGGTGCACGGCGGAGGCCCGAACATCAGCGAGCGGATGCGGGCATGCGGCAAGAAAACCGAGTTTGTCGATGGGATGCGGGTTACGGATGAGGAGACCCTGCGGGTAGTCGAGGAGGAATTATTGGTTTTAAACAAACTCATCGTTAAAGAGCTTGATGAGTTAGGGGCAAAAGCCGCCGGCTTAAACGGTAAGGATGATGACCTGATCCAGGTGGAAAGAAAAAAAGGTAAAGGCGGCCAGGATATAGGCTTGGTTGGCCAGATCAAGGAGATCAATACCGAACTTCTGAATGATGAATTAAAAAAAGATAAAGTAGCGGTGGTCCTGCCGATGGGGCGGGGCAAAGATAAAAAAACTTATAACATCAATGCTGATGAGGTGGCCTCCAGTATTGCCGCCAGTATGCAGGCGGAGAAGTTTGTGTTATTGACCAACGTGAAAGGGATTATGCGTAACCCGGAAGACGCCAATTCATTTATTTCCACTTTGACGGTCGATGAGGCTAACGGGTTGATCGAGAATAAAATTATTCAGACTGGGATGATCCCCAAAGTGATGGCTTGCGTGGAAGCTTTAAACGGCGGAGTAAAAAAGACGCACATTATTGACGCGCGCACGCCGCACGGGCTCCTGCTTGAAATTTTTACCGATCAGGGGATCGGGACTGAGATTGTAAAATGAAAGTAGAAGAGATTTTTAAAATTTATCAGGACAATATCATGGCCACCTATAATAAGGTGCCGCTTGTTTTTGTCAAAGGCAAAGGTTGCCGGCTCTGGGATATCAACGGCAAGCCTTATCTGGATTTTTTCCCGGGCTGGGGGGTGGGGAGCCTGGGGCATTGCCATCCTAAGGTTATGCAGGGGGTCCGGGACCAGGTCGGTAAATTGATCTTTGTGCCGAATAATTATTACCATCCTTTTCAGGCTAAATTGGCTAAAGTATTGATCTATGCAAGTTTTCCGGGAAAAGTTTTTTTTGCTAATTCCGGAGCAGAGGCTAATGAAGCGGCGATCAAGCTGGCCCGTAAATACGGAGCGGCAGGCGCAAAATATGAAATAATTACTTTTGAAAATGCCTTTCACGGCCGGACTTTAGCGGCTTTGGCGGCTACCGGCCAGGGGAAATACCAAAAAGGTTTTGAGCCGATGCCCGAAGGTTTTAAACAGGTTAAATTTAATCATCTGTCTGCGGTTAAGCAGGCAATCGGCGATAAAACTGTAGCGGTTATGCTGGAGCTGGTCCAGGGAGAAGGCGGGATCAATGTCGCCAGCCAGGATTTTGTCCTGGGTTTAAGAAAGCTCTGTGATGAGAAAAAATTGCTTTTAATTATTGATGAAGTGCAGACCGGGATCGGCCGGACAGGCAAAATGTTTGCTTATCAAAATTACGGTATTGTTCCGGACATTATGACCTTAGCTAAAGCTTTGGGGGGCGGCCTGCCTATCGGAGTGATGATTGCTAAAAAAGAGTTTGCCGATATTTTAACCCCGGGTATGCATGCTTCTACTTTTGGAGGCGGACCGGTAATTTGCCGGGCGGCTTTAGGGGTATTCAGAGCCATACAGAAGGAAAAGCTTTTGGGTAACTGCCAAAAAATGGGCGCTTATTTATCAGAGAAGCTGAATTCTTTAAAGGCTGCATGCCCCGTAATTAAAGAGGTCAGGGGAATAGGTCTAATGCTGGGGGTGGAGTTAAAGATTGAAGGCAAGCCGGTCGTGCAGGCCGCGCTTAGACAGGGTTTGTTAATTAATTGTACGCATGATAGAGTTTTAAGGTTGATGCCGGCGCTGAATGTTACCAAAAAAGAAATTGACCAGGCCATTGGTATATTAAAAAGCGTGCTGAAGGAGCAACTATGAAAAGAGACCTGATTTCGATCAAGGACTTAACCGCTAAAGAGATCGAGGAGTTGTTCAGCCTGGCGGTCAGGTTAAAAAGAAATAAATCTAAATTTAGCAGGGCTCTTTCCGGAAAAACCATTGCTTTAATTTTTCAGAAGCCTTCCAACCGGACCCGGGTATCTTTTGAGGTCGGAATGTACCAATTGGGCGGTAATTCCATATACCTGTCTCCCGGAGAGATCAACCTGGGGGTCAGGGAAACGGTAAAAGATGTGGCTAAGACTATTTCGCGGTATGTGGACGGAATTGTCTTAAGGACCTTTGAGCATAAAAATTGTTTAGAGATGGCGCAGGCAGCCAGTGTCCCGGTAATCAACGGCTTATCGGATTTTTCGCATCCCTGCCAGGCTTTAGCTGATCTTTTTACGATTGGGGAAAAATTTGCCCGGTTTAACCAATCCCCTAAGGTCGGCGGCAGGTTAAAAGGGCTGACTTTAGCTTATATCGGCGACGGGAATAATGTCTGTAACTCTTTGATCTTTGCGGCGGCTAAGACGGGCTTAAATATTGCCGTGGCCACACCAAATGGTTACGCCCCGGATGAAAATTACCCAGGATCCCAAGAGTGCCGCAGGAGGCGCCAATGTGGTTTATACGGATGTCTGGGCGAGTATGGGGCAGGAGGATGAGGTTGCCAAAAGAAAAATTATCTTTAAAGACTTTCAGATTAATGATAGACTTTTAACTAACGCAGCGCCGGGAGTTTTAGTCATGCATTGCCTGCCGGCGCACCGGGGCGATGAGATAACCGATGAAGTAATGGATAGTAAAAATTCCGTGGTTTTTGACCAGGCGGAAAACCGGATGCATGTGCAGAAGGCGATTTTGATAAAATTGTTAGGCAATAATTAACGGGTCCTGTCTTGGGCTGTTTCTCGTACGCCTGAAGCGTACTCGAATCCAGCCCAAGCCACCCGTTAATTTAAAATAAATTTTATCCAAATTCACAGGAGAAATAATGAAAAAAGTTGTATTAGCATATTCGGGCGGATTAGATACTTCCTGCATTGTCAGATGGCTCAAAGACAGAGGGTATGAAGTAATCTGTTTTGTCGCTGATCTGGGGCAGGGGTTGGGCCGGGGAGAAAATTTTGAAGCCATCGAAGCCAGGGCATTAGCTGCCGGGGCGACCAAGGTTTATATCCGGGATCTTCAGGAGGAATTTGTCAGTGATTTTGTCATTCCGGCCTTAAAGGCTAATGCTGTCTATGAAGGCAAATATTTTCTGGCTACGGCATTAGGCCGGCCGTTGATTGCTAAATATTTAGTGCAGATTGCGCATAAAGAAAAGGCAGGCGCGGTGGCGCACGGCTGTACCGGTAAAGGCAACGATCAGGTCAGGTTGGAAGTAGCCGTAGGCATACTTGACCCCAGATTGGAGATTATTGCTCCGGTAAGAGAGTGGGAGTTTAAATCCAGAGAGGAAGAGATCGAGTATGCATTAAAACATAATATTCCGATCGATGTAACTAAAAAGAAACCCTATAGCATTGACCGGAATATTTGGGGGATCAGTATTGAAGCCGGGGCCCTTGAAAATTTAGAGCAGGAGCCTCCGGAAGATGCTTATATGATCACTAAGAGCCCGACGCATTCTGTCGGCTATCCCCGGTATATCGAAGTTACCTTTAGCCACGGTGTTCCGGTTAAGATTGACGGCAAAGCAATGAAAATTAAGAAATTAATTGAATACCTTAATGAAGTGGGCGGGCAGTTCGGCGTAGGCAGAAGCGATATGGTGGAAAACCGTTTGGTAGGGATAAAATCCCGGGAGATTTATGAAGCCCCGGCGGCAACCATCCTGCATACTGCGCACAAAGAATTAGAGGCATTGGTCTTAGACCGGGAGTTGGCGCATTTTAAGGAGATGATTGCGCTTAAATATGCGGATTTGGTTTACTATGGCCTGTGGTTTTCAGCTTTAAAAGACGCTCTGGATGGTTTTGTGAATAAAAGCCAAAAATTTGTCAGCGGTACGATCAAGCTGAGATTATCCAAAGGTAATTGCGTTGCTGTGGGTAGAAAATCCGCAAACTCTCTTTATAAAAAAGAACTGAGTACTTACGGTAAAGAAGATAAGTTTGACCAGAAACTGGCAGAAGGTTTTATTAAATTGTGGGGGATGCCTTATAAGCGATAGCTAATTGAGCGGGTGGCTTGGGTGTTTTCGTAGCGCGTTTAGCGCAAGAAAATACCCAAGACAGGACCCGCTTAAAGTAACAATTTTCTATAATAATCATTAGGAGAGCGAATGGCAAAAAAATTATGGGGGACAAGATTTGCTAAGGTGACGCACGCCCTTACCGATAAATTTACTTCATCTATTGCTTTTGACCAGCGGTTGGCTAAATATGATATCTTAGGCAGTATTGCGCATGCTCGGATGCTGGGCAAACAGAAGATCATTCCGCAAAAAGACGCCCAAAGTATCATTAAAGGGTTAAATGCGATACTTAAGGATGTGCAAAGCTGCAGATTTAAATTTGACGCTTCGGCTGAGGACATCCATTCCAATATCCAGGAACTACTAGCCAAAAAGATCGGTGAGCCGGCTTCTAAACTGCATACCGCTCGCTCAAGAAATGACCAGGTGGCGTTAGATATCCGAATGTATCTTAAGAGCCAGATCAATGAGCTAAAAACAGGGATTATTCAGCTGCAGAGATCTATACTTAAATTCGCCAACTCCAGCGCCCAGGTAATCATCCCCGGCTATACTCATCTACAGGTAGCCCAGCCGGTTTTAATGGCACATCACCTGTTAAGTTATATTGAAGGCCTGGAAAGGGATAAAAGCCGGCTTTTGGATGCCCAAAAAAGAATCGATGCCA
>CAZEBD010000080.1:0-5846 GCA_964510625.1 uncultured Planctomycetales bacterium | reverse complement strand
AATATTAGTAATATTTTTAAAATAATTTGAAAATTTTTTCCTCGATAAATGTTGTAAATAATTATTGAAATAGCAATAATTTCAAATTTTTTACATATTATTATTTATAATTGATTGACCTCAATTCTTCAATACTCATCTTTATTATGATTCAAACAAGACTTCGGCTGAGTTTTTTACGTGCGGTTTTTTACGTTCGGTTTTTTTCTCTCAGGATACGTTTTTTCTTCCATTTACCGCTTTTATAATAATGCCAGCAAAGCCATAAAGAGAGGCCGGCGCTGGCCACAATCGCTATCCATATGCCGCGCTCTTTAAGAAATGGCAGGTTAGACAGAAAATAAGCCAGGAATATCCGCGCCAGGACCATAGAGAAAAAGGAGGCGGCCATTAAAAATTTAGTGTTACCGGAGCCATTGATCACCCCCTGAAGCGAAAATGTAAACGCCATCAACAAATACCCCCAACTGGTAATTCTTAAATAAGCCACCGTATGCTGGATAATCACCGGATCAGTGGTAAAAATTAACGCCAGCCTCCCGGGGATAATATTAACCAGCAGAAAAAAGAATACCCCCAGCGCCAGCGATAATTTAGTGGCATCATGCAGTATTTCATGGATTCTATCGATTGCCCGCGCACCGGTATTCTGCGCCACCATTGAGGTAACCGCCTGGCTGATGCCAAAAGCAGCAAGAAACGCCAACATATCAATTCTGACCCCGATTCCATAGGCAGCAGTTACAGCAGAGCTAAATTGGTTAACCCGGGCAGTAAGCACCGCCCAGCTTAAGCCTTTAATCAATAAATATGCAAAAGCCGGCAAGCCCAGATTGGCTAATTTTCCGATAATTTTCAAATCAATCCTGGCACGCCAATTTCTAAAATCAATAAAGTGGTTGCGTTTAACCATCAAAGGATAGCCGATAATAATGGCAATCAGCGGCGAAAGCACGGTAGCTAAAGCTGCTCCGCCGATACCCATTGCCGGCAGGGGGCCGATCCCAAGAATAAAAAGAGGGACTAAGATAAAATTCAGCAAAACAGAAATCGCAAATAAAAGCAGGGGGGTCTTGGCATCACCCATGCCTTTTAACGCCCCTGAATACCACTCCAATACTGCCCGCGGCCATAACCCGGCCAAAATCACCACTAAATAAGCTTGTGCCTGCGGCAGGATATCCGGCGGAGTTTTAGCTAAAAGCAGCAATTGCCGGCTAAAGAAAACACCGGTTAATGAAACAACGGCACTCAAAAATGTAACCGCCAGGAAGGAATTGAATAAAACACCATAAATTGCGTTTTTCTCTTTCCGGCCAAAGACCTGTCCGGCTAAGATATTTACCGCGATGCGCAATCCTAAAATTATTGAAAAAATAATAAAAACCAGCGGTACGCTGATTGAAATTGCCGCCAAGGCTCCGGAGCCCAAAAGCCTTCCGGCCCAGGCAGCATCGATAATTATATTTAAAGTTAAGAGAAATTCTGATAGAATAATAGGCAGGCAGAAAGATAAAAGCTGCTTAAAAATTTTTCCTTGAGTGAAATCTCGCATGGGTTTACCTTAAATTATTATACCACAGATGGCAACAGATTCTAAAGATATCGGATTGTGTTTTTCAGGCGGAGGGATGCGCGCGATTGCTTTTCAGCTGGGCTGCCTTAAAGCGCTGGAAAAGCACGGGCTCCTGGAGCGGATCAAGGTAATCTCGGCTGTTTCCGGAGGCTCGATTCTGGCGGCGATGTATGCCTATAGCCACGACCCTTTTCCGGAATTTGAAAAACGCGTATATAAATTACTGCGTAAGGGCTTAGCCGTAAGCTTATTTATGCGGATACTTTCCTACCCAAGAGCGGTTTTATCTTTGGCGACCATTTTAATTTCCGGAACTTGCGCGTTTTTAACCGACGCCGTGCGGGCAGTGATTACTTTTTATATCCGCCACACGCGGAAAAACTCCGGCTACAACCAAACCCCGGATTTTCTTTTTCGCTTCCGGCCGCCGTTCCGCAAATGGTCAAGCCGCACCAATGCTTTAGAGGACGTTTTAAGGATCATGCTTTTTGGCAATACCGCAATTTCCGCCCGACGGCGCCATAATACCGAAGTCGTCTTTAATGCCTGCGAATTGCTTACCGGAACGGTTTTTCGCTTTGGCAGCAAAAGATCAGGATGCCTGAGATTTAACGATATCCTTAACAATGAAGTTAAACTTGCCCAAGCCATCGCCTCCAGCGCAGCGCACCCGGTGTTTTTTCCGTCGCTGGATACCAGTTATAATTTCCAGGATATTGAAGGGGTGATCAGAAAACAGGCAGTCATGCTTTCTGACGGCGGGATCCTGGATAACCTGGGCATCTCCTGCCTGAGAAAAGAAGGCAGAGCTGATGAAAAATATAACACTTACGATGTCGACTACATTATCTGCTGCACTGCCGGCCAAGGCGAGAAAAAATCGGTTCCTTATTGGCTTATCCCCAGGATCATCCGGACATCCGAAGCAATCAACCGTAAATTACTGGACTTTGAATATGAGAACCTCAAGCGCAGCGCGGCTTCCGGGCTGATCAAAGGTTTTATCCTGGCGCGCTTTTCTAACGGCGGCGCATGCGCAGAAAAGATCAAAAATTACCCCACTAATTTCTGCGGTTTAAAACCTGCCGATATCGACCTAATGGTCCGCTCAGGCCAGGAGGTAATCGAAAAAAATTTACAGGTTAACGAATTCTGCGAAAAGCAGTTGACGGAATTTTAAACTCTTCACGGTATTTGGCGACCGTGCGGCGGGCAGCTTTTAAGTTAAACCTTTCTAAAAGTAATTTTGAGATATCCTCATCGCTTAACGGGCTTTTTTTATCTTCCTGCTGGATCAATTCCTTAATCGTCTTTTTAATGTAATTCACCGACACCGCCTGTCCGTTACCGTCATTAATTTTGGTCGTAAATAAATCTTTCAGTGCCACGATCCCGCAAGGCGTATCGATATACTTATTCATGACTGTGCGGCAGACGGTAGTTTCATGGACATCCAACTGCTTAGCCAGCTCGGCAAAAGTTAACGGCTTAAGAAATGACAGGTCCTGGCTGATCGCATCGGCCTGGATCTGGACTAATTTTTCCGCCACCCGGCGTAAAGTGCCGGTTCTTTTAACCAATGACCGCACTAATTCCTGCGCTGAGCGCATTTTATTTTCAATAAACTCACGCGCCGCCGGATCAAGGTTGTCGGTTTTTAGCATTTGTTTATAAACCCGGCTGATGGCGATCGTCGGAAAATATTCATGGTTAATCAGGACCTCTAAACCCCGGTTTTTTTCTTTAACCGCAATATCCGGGATGACCCGCTGGGGAAGCCTACCGGAAAAATTACGCCCGGGCTTAGGGTCAAGTTTCAGGATTTTATGGATTAATGGCTCGATTTTTTCCGGAGGTTCTTTTAATTTTTTGGCGATTAAGGAGTAATTTTTCTTGGCGATATCATCCAGGTGGTTTTCTACGATATTTAAAAGCAAGGGGTCGGTTTCATTATTTCTTTTTAGCTGGATAAGCAGGCATTCGGCAATACTGCGGGCGCCGAGCCCGGCTGGCTCAAACTGCTGAACCATCTCTAAAACCCGCTTAATTTCCCCGGCTGGCGAGTTTAAAGCGGCGGATAATTCTTCAACGGTAGCTTTTAAATAACCATTTTCATCAATATTGCCGATGATCTCCTGGCCGATCCGCAGCTCTTCATCGGTATTGATAAACATACCCAGCTGCCTTAAGAGGATTTCCTGAAAAGAAACCTCCCTTATGATCGGTTTTTCCGCAATTTCATCTTGAGGGAGGCCTTGCGAATGGTTAGTAGAAGGCAGGGGGGAGCTAAATTCATCATTAGGAGCCTCCTCTAAGCAGGGATTATTCAGCAACTCCTCCTCGATCAGATTTTTAAGGTCAAGAGAGGTCATCGTCAGCACCTTAAGCGACTGGGTTAAGGCCGGGACCATCAAATGCCTTAGTTCATGCCTTTGGCGGATCTCCATGAGGCAAGTATAGCATATTCTATGCCAAAAACCAGGTTTAGGGAAACGTCCCCTTTTTGTCCTTTTTACTTGTATTTAAAGAAACTAAGCCGTATAATCTGAATTTAGGGGGGTGCCTAAAATGAAAAAAATATTTATCTTTAGTTGTATATTGGCCTCTTTAATGATCTCAGGCGTGTTTGCCGCGGAAGCCCGTGAGGCTGACAAAGATTCCCAAAAGCCTGAATTACCCTACATCAAAGAAGTGGCAATATTTTCCGGCTATGCCCATACTATGCTGGCTGAAAAAGGCTCTTATAAAGTTACCCCGGTGATCCTGCGTTTAGGCTACAGTATGGATTCTGTAGGCTTGGGTTTTTGCGACCTGGTGCGGCCGCTGGCTAAAAAATGGGATATGCAGCCAAAAGGCTATACTGCCATCATCAATGAATTTAACCTAAATAGTGTCTGGGAACCGGACAGTAATTTAGAGGCCGGATGGACACTTTTAATCAAATACTCCTACCCGGTAACCGACAAATTCCACCCGTATTTGATCGGAGGAGGGGGCATCGGTTACATGACCCAGCACACCCGGGAGCAGTCTTTGCAATGGGGTTTTACCCCGCAATTTGGCACCGGTTTTACGTATTTTATTAAGAAGAATATGGCGGTAAACCTTGAATACCGGCGCAGGCATTTCTCTAATGCCAATATCAAACGGCCAAACAGCGGTATCAACGCCAATATGTTTTTGGCCGGCGTTTCCTGGTTCTATTAATTGAATTAAGTGTTGTGTCCCCGGAATATATATGGGTATGTACTCAAAATAACCGGGGCGTTAAAAGTAGGTAAATTTAGGTAATTAAGCTTATGCGCAAACGCGGCAGGCCGGGTAAATATAGAATCGTTAAAGTTGACCCCAAAATCAGCCAATTTAGCCCCCGAGGCAGGCCAGGAAGGCCTGATGAGGTAGGGGTAAAAATGGATGAATTTGAGGCATTGCGGCTGGCCGATTACCAGGGATTAAGCCAGAAAGAGGCAGCCCAGTCAATGCGTATATCCCAGCAAACCTTTAGCCGGATTTTGAGGAAAGCCAGGGGCCTGGTAGCTAAAGGAATAGTCACCGGATCAGTTATCCGGATCCAGGGTGGCCAGTACGTAATCAGTTCTAAGATCGACAATCCTGCCAAACAGAACCCAATAAACACACCTTAAAAAGGCCAGCGGAAACAAGCTTAGGGAGCTGGATTTGCCTCATTTTCACCCATAGGTGTTCTTCCTATAATATATCTTATGTTAACTTGACTATCTTGGCTAAGTCTACCTAACTCAATGGAAGATATGGGTTTATTAAGGCCTGGTTTTTAGCTGTGGAAAACCCATTTCTTCTTTACTTAAACTTACCGGGTTATTTTATAGGTGACAAAGATAGGCAGAGTTCTATATATGATTCCTGGAATTTTTTACTTCTATTCGGAGATTTTGAAAGAAGGTTAAAAGCGGGTAAAATCGGTAATTGCCGGGTGAATTACCCCCTCCCCGAAGCGGTTATTTATGCGGTCTATGGCTCGTATAAGCCCCTCCCTACGGATTTCTTCCGCAAGTAAGGACGAAGGGCTTGCTTCAGAAAGGCCGCTGCAGGTGACCCCGATTGCCCTGATTCTGGGGTTTTTAAGGCTTGATTTTGTCATTATTTTAAGGGCTCTTTGGTAGATCTCATATCCATCATTAGTGGCTAATTGGCATGTTTTCTGGGCTCCGAAATTGCCGATTTCCGGGCCGCTTAACCAAATATGCACGGTTAAACTGGCTAAATTTTGTTCCCGTAAACGGCTGGCAAC
>CAZEBD010000079.1:0-5918 GCA_964510625.1 uncultured Planctomycetales bacterium | reverse complement strand
TTACTTTCAGTAATTACTCTGTCTTTATGGGGGGTTTGGAGGGAATTTTTCGCTGCCGGTATCCGGCGGCAGAGGGAGGATTGTGCACTGCTCTTAAAAGAGTTTAACCGTTTAAACCACCTGAAGAGTAATCTGAATAAAGAAAATGCCTTATTGAGTAAAAAATTTGAAGATACCCTGGCCCTTTATGAGCTGACTAAAGATATCTGCAGTAGCCTGGAGGAAGAAAAAGTATTTACGATTTTTAATCAGAATCTGAAAAAGCATATCGGTATCAGCGATTGCCGTTATATAAAAGATGACTCCGAGTTGATTAAGTACAAAGACTATACTATCCTGCCGTTGAATTTGGAAGAAAACCAGGCTGCCGGGTACCTGGCGGTAAACCGGATCTTAGAAAGCGACCGGGAAAAGTTCGGTATCCTCATCCAGCAGTTCACTATTGGGTTAAGGAGGGCAATGCTTTACCAGAAGGTCCAGGGACTGACAATTACCGATGCCCTGACCGGAGTTTATTGCCGTAGGTATTTTCTGGAGCGTTTTAGCGAAGAATTAAAGCGTTCCCGCAAAAATAAGCTTGCTTTGACCTTTCTGATGATTGATATCGATAATTTTAAACAGTTTAATGACCGCTACGGCCATCTGGTTGGTGATGCCATATTGCGCCATGTTTCTAAAACGATCGCTCAGGCGGTCAGGCAGATTGATTTTATCGGCCGCTACGGAGGTGAAGAGATCTGTGTGGTTTTAGCCGAGACCAGAAGGGAACAGGCAAATTTTGCTGCTGAACGTATCCGCCAGGCGATTGCCCTTGAGACGATCAAGGTCTACGACGAACTGATTAGGGTTACCGTAAGCATTGGGGCTGCTACTTACCCTGATCATTCCGTGAATATGCAAAGTTTGATTGAAATGGCTGATCAGGCTTTATATCTGGCCAAAGAGACCGGAAAAAATAGGATTTGTTTTACCTCCGGCTAAATTTTAAGATTATCCCTTGAAAATAAGGCTGTTTTAATATAGAATACCACCCATGGTTAAAAGGTTTATTATTGCAATCGACTTAGGCGGCACGAATTTAAAGTGTGCCCTATTGGACGACCGTTTAAAGATCAGAGTTAAAACTTCTTTTAGTACAAGGAGTTTTGATAACCAGCACAAGCTTATCCGGGGTTTTGCGGATTCAATCGGAAGTTTTATTTATAACCAAAAACTAAAGCCTGCCGAGGTCTTAGGTGTGGGTATCGGCCTTCCCGGCCCGGTGGATACCCTAAGCGGAGTCGTGCATTCTCTGACAAACATTTGCGGATGGAAAGAGGTTCCGCTTAAAAAACTTCTGGAGCGAAAAACCGGGTTACGGGTTTTTATTGATAATGATGCCAAGCTTATGGCTTTGGCTGAACATGAGTGCGGTGCGGCAAAGAACTATAAACATGTGCTTTGCCTGACTTTGGGTACCGGGGTTGGCGGTGGTTTAATTCTTGGCAATTTACTTTACCGCGGCCCGGATAACGCTGCCGGGGAAGCCGGCCATATACCGGTCAGTCAAAGCGGCCCTTTGTGCGGCTGCGGGGCACGCGGCTGTCTGGAAACTTATGTCGGTAACGCTAGGTTGCTTCAGAGGGCGGCCCGGATATTTGGCGCAGGAATCACTCTGGAAAAGGTAAGTATATTAGCGAAAGCTAAAAATGCCAAGGCAATTGCTTTCTGGCAAGAGGTAGGTAAAGATTTAGGCCTGGGTTTAAGCGGGATTGTTAATTTACTTAATCTGGATCTGATTGTTATCGGCGGCGGGGTTGCTTGCGCCGGGAAAGTATTGTTTGATAGTATCCGTAGTACGATCCGTCAGCGGGCAATGCCGGTACAGGCTGGCCGGGTCAGGGTGGTCAAAGCCGCCCTGGGGGTTGATGCCGGGATCATCGGAGCCGGGTATTTAGTAAAAGAAAGGTCAGCTTAAATGAAAATTTTTATTGATACAGCTAATGTCAGCCAAATCCGGGAAGCCGTAAGCTTAGGCCTGATTGACGGAGTGACTACTAACCCGACGTTGATGGCTAAAGAAGGGCGTAATCCGGAGCAGGTCTTAAAAGAGATTTGCGATTTAGTCGGCGGTCCGGTAAGTGCCGAAGTAATCGCTTTAGATTCCGCGGGCATGATCAACG
Organism: uncultured Planctomycetales bacterium; assembly: GCA_964510625.1. Taxonomy (GTDB): domain Bacteria; phylum Omnitrophota; class Gorgyraeia; order Gygaellales; family Profunditerraquicolaceae; genus UBA6249. Next base: position 3,756 of record CAZEBD010000079.1, on the reverse strand, counting down.
AGGAGGCGCACAAGCTCGTAACCTGGGCGCCGAATATCGTGGTGAAGATCCCGTTGACCAAAGAAGGGTTAAAAGCGGTCAGGATCCTGGCGGCTGAAGGGATTAAGACCAATGTCACGCTGTGTTTTTCCGCGGCGCAGGCATTATTGGTGGCTAAGGCCGGGGCGACTTACGTTTCTCCCTTTATCGGCCGGCTTGATGATATCGGGCAGGATGGGATGGAGCTAATTGCTAATATAAGAAAGATCTTTATAAATTATAATTTTGCGACTCAGATCATTGTTGCTTCAGTGCGCAATCCGATGCATGTAGTCAATGCCGCTTTACTCGGCGCCGATATTGCGACTATCCCGTTTTCGGTGATCGAACAGTTGATCAAACATCCATTAACCGACAGCGGGATCAATAAATTTTTAGAAGACTATAAAAAAATCCCTCAAGGAAATAATGTCAGATAACCCCAAAAAATCCCAACGCCTTAATCCGGCGTTCTTGATTTTATCTCTGGGTTTCATTTTTCAAAGCGTATCCCCACTTCGGGCAGAGACTGTAAAGGATTCTCCTTTGATCATCAACGGCGATAATGTCGAGTACTTTGCTGATAGCAAGAATGTTGTTGCTACCGGCAATATCGAAGTTATTTATAAAGGGGCCAAGCTTACCTGTAACCGTTTAAAGGTGAATATGCAGAGTAAACAGGGGGTGGCTGAAGGTAATGCCAGGATCGAGGATGTCAAAGGGACGATTACCGGTGAGAAAATAGTTTACGATTTCGCCAATAAGGTCGGCACAATTTATGATGCTGATTTCCGCGCCAATCCCTATTTCGGAAAAGCTAAAAAGGCGGAAAAAATCGGTGATGAAGAGTTTGTCTCCCGGCGGGGATATTTTACCACCTGCAACCTGGACCATCCGCATTTCCGTTTTGCCTCCAAGAAGATCAATTTATTCCCGCAGGACAAAATCCAGGGCCAGGATACTACTTTCTACCTATGGAAGGTTCCGCTGCTTTATTTACCGAAGTTTAATTATTCGATGAAGGAGCCGATCATGCATGTTCAGGTGGAGCCGGGCCGGCGTAAAGATTGGGGCCCGTTTATTTTAAGCACCTGGAGGTATAACCTCACGGAAAATTCTAATTTACGGCTTTTCCTGGATTACCGCACCAAGCTGGGTTTAGGGGAAGGGTTTGATTTAAACTATAAATCACCCGGTACCGGCAGGGGGGATTTTAAATTTTATTTTGCTAATGAAAAGACCGACAACCTGCCGGCAGGTGCACCGACAGAGTTCCAGCGGTATTTTTTGCGTTGGCGCCATAAATGGAATATCGATGCGCGCACTAATTTTATTTCAGAGTTTTATAAAATTTCCGATAAGCGCCGCCAGTATGAAAATAATCCGGCGCCTAATATTTATGCCCATAATATTATGCAGGATTATTTTTTCCGTGAATACGAGAAGGATTCTCAGCCGGCGACCTACGCTTTATTCCACCGTTCTTTTGATTATTCCAGCTTAGATATTCTGCTGCAAAAGCGTACTAATCATTGGTTTGACCAGCTGGATAAGCTTCCGGAGATAAATTATAACTTACCCAGTTTGCAGATTGGTGAAACTCCGTTGTATTTTGAAAATATCAGCCAGTTTGGGGTATATAATAAAAAAGCCACTACTTCTCCGGTCAGCGATGATGATGTGGCGATGACCCGCTTAGATACAACTAACCGTCTCTCTTTACCGATGCGCTTATGGTTTATGCAATTTAAACCGTTTGTGGCCTCGCGGCAGACCTTTTACGATAAGGGGGCAAACGGCCAAACCGGGATCGTGCGTACGATTTTTTACAGCGGGGCTGACGTAAGCACTAAATTTTTCCGTATTTATAATGTTAAATCTAATTTTCTGGGTTTAGATCTTAATGGGCTACGGCATATTATTACTCCCAGTGTAGGGTATCTATATACGCATCAGCCGACTATTCCGATAAGTAATTTAAGGCAGGTTGATTCGGTGGATGCGATTACCCGCGGCAACACCGCCTCATTAAGCCTCTCCAATAAACTGCAGACCAAGCGTAACGGCCAAAGCGTGGATTTCTTGGATTTTTTAATTACCACCGATTACGTCCTTGACCCTAAAAGCGGAGTAAATCAGAATAGCATCCTTTTTAACCCCGGGAGTAAATTAGAAAGCCAACTTTCCGATATTATTTTTAAATTAAAGGTATTGCCGTATTCCTGGATGCGCCTGGAATCAGAGGCAACCTTTGAGCATTCCGACCATGCCAATATTAATTACAGCCGGTTTTCGTTAGCTAACTATAATTTAAGTTTTGACCTGGGTAAAGGGCGCTCTTTTTCCTTCGGACAGCGTTATGAAAGAAAAGGTTATAATGAAGTAACCGCCGGTTTTAACTGGCGCCTCAGCCCTAAATGGAAATTCGGTATCTACCAGCGGTATAACCTTAAAAAGACTGCTACCCTGGACCGGGGTTTTCAGGAGCAGCAGTATACCTTGACCCGCGATCTGCATTGCTGGGATCTGGATATCAGTTTAAATAAAAAAGAGGACACCGGAACGACGATCTACTTTACCTTCCGGCTTAAGGCCTTCCCGGAAAACGAATTCGGATTTGACCAGGAAATGAGCGAAAAGAAGTCCGGCGCGCAATAAAATCCCTATGCATATTTCGATTATTGGTGCAGGTTATGTGGGTTTAGTCACCGGAGCCTGTTTTGCGGCTTTAGGCAACCAGGTGATCTGCGTTGATAATGATGCGCCGAAAATCCGCCGGCTTAAGAAAGGTAATCTGTCGATTTATGAGCCGGGTTTAAAAGAATTGATCGCCGATAACCTTAAGAATAAACGGCTTAAATTCACCACCAGCATTAAGCAGGCAGTAAAATACAGCGAAATAATTTTTATTGCCGTAGGCACACCGGCTTCCGATAATGGGCAGGTTGACCTTACCGGGGTGGAGCATGTCGCCAGAGAGATCGCCCGGAATATGGATGGTTACCGGCTGATTGTGGAGAAATCTACTGTGCCGGTAGAGACCTGCGCCTGGATTAAAAAAACCGTTGGGGCAATGCTTAAGAAAAAGCATAAATTTGATGTTGTTTCTAATCCTGAGTTTTTACGTGAAGGCCAGGCGATCAGCGATTTTAACCGCCCGGACCGGATCGTCCTGGGGCTGGAGTCACCCCGGGCTAAAAAAGCAATGACAGATCTATACCGGCCGCTTAACCGGCCGATTCTGATTACCGATATTAAATCTGCCGAACTGATTAAGCATGCTTCCAACGCTTTTCTGGCAACCAAAGTCTCTTTTATTAATGCGATTGCGCGGTTTTGCGATCGGGTTGGGGCCGATGTCAAAGAAGTTGCCTGCGGGATGGGTTTGGATAATCGTATCGGCCGGCATTATCTGCATGCCGGAATAGGCTATGGTGGTTCCTGCCTGCCTAAGGACGTAGATGCTTTTATCTGGATGGCGCAAAAATCCGGCTATGATTTTGGGATGCTTAAGGCGGTAAGGAAAGTCAACCAGGAGCAGCAGGATTTTGTTTTACAGAAGATCAAGGATCGTTTATCGGGTGTTGCGGGTAAAACCATCGCTGTTCTCGGGTTGACTTTTAAGCCGGATACCGATGATTTAAGAAATTCTTCAAGTATTATTCTGATCCGGTCTTTGATCCGGGAAGGGGCTAAAATTAAAGCTTATGACCCGCAGGGGATGGACCGGGCTGAAAA
>CAZEBD010000078.1:5392-5924 GCA_964510625.1 uncultured Planctomycetales bacterium | reverse complement strand
TCTTTAGGCCAAAATACCGTCCGTACTCCTGGGTCATAATGTCTGCGGCTAACTTTGAAGCGCCAAAAACCGAATGCTTGCTTTGATCAACACTCATCGATTCATCAATACCGTTAAAATATTGATGGCCATCGGCGATTTCAAAACGTGTTTCTTTTTCGATCAAAGGCAAGCGGTTAGGGGTATCACCGTATACTTTATTGGTTGAGGTAAAAATGAAAACTGCCTGAGGGCAAAACCGGCGCACCGCTTCCAAAAAGACCAGGGTGCCGGAAGCATTAACGCTAAAATCCATCTGGGGGTTAGACGCGGCCCAATCATGAGAAGGCTGTGCGGCGGCATGTACAATCAAAGCGATCTGGCGGCCATATTTCCTGAAAAGAGAATTTATCTTGGGCTGATTGCGGATATCGACGGAATAATGCCGGAAATTTTTATACTGAGCTTTAAGGCGGTTGCGATTCCAGAGGGTTGAGCCTTCCGGGCCGAAGAAAAATTTGCGCAGGTTATTATCGATGCCGACAACCTCAAA
>CAZEBD010000078.1:3228-5382 GCA_964510625.1 uncultured Planctomycetales bacterium | reverse complement strand
AAGCCTTTATCCGCCAAAAATCCTGCGGTTTCAGAGCCGACTAAACCGCTTGAGCCGGTAACGATAGCAACGGGCATCTTAGCCTTTCTGATAAAGCCGGTTGATTTCTTTAAGCTTGCTCTTTAACCAATCCTGATGTTTTAATGACCAGGCTACCGTCTGGCTTAAACCGTCGGGTAGATTGACTTGCGGCTTCCAACCCAGCTCGGCGCTTATCCTGCGGGAATCAAGGCTATACCTTAGATCATGGCCTAAACGGTCAGAGACAAACTCAAACCTTTCCGGGCTTGCTCCCATGGTTTTTAATAATAACTTTACCGTATCGATATTTTTACTCTCGGCATTACTCCCTAAATTATAAACCCGGCCGATTTTTCCCCGTTTAACTACCTGCAAAATGCCTTGGGCGCAGTCATCAACGTAGAGCCACTCCCGCACATTCACCCCCCGGCCATAGACCGGAACTTTTGCCCCGCTCAACAACCTTAGGATCGCCAAAGGAATCAGCTTCTCCGGATATTGCCAGGGGCCGTAGTTATTCGACGGCCGGATGATCAAAGCCGGGAATTTATAGGTCCGGATATAAGCCTGCACTAAAAGATCGGCAGCCGCTTTTGAGGCAGCGTAAGGGCTGTTCGGTTTGATCAAAGAACCTTCATTAAATTTACCTTTGGGGATCTCTCCGTAAACTTCATCCGTAGAAATAAAAATAAATTTCTTTATTCCATATTTGCGGCAGGCATCCATCAAAACCTGCGTCCCTGCGACATTGGTCTGGATAAAAGCGGTCGCATCATTGATACTGCGGTCGACATGGCTTTCAGCGGCAAAATGCACAACAATCTCCGGCTTCTCTTTAGCCAGGATCAGATCGATCCGTTGCCGGTTACAGATGTCAGCTTTGTAGAATTTAAACTGGCCGCGGGCTTCCTCTAAACGCTTAAGGTCGCCGGCATAAGTCAGGCTATCTAAGACTATGGGGACGTTTCCCTTCTTAGGGAAACGTCCCCTTTTAGCTAATAATCTGACAAAGGCGCTGCCGATGAAACCGGCTCCGCCGGTGATTAAGATTTTAGGTATTCTTTTACGCATTCTTCCAGTATAGAATTAATTTTTCTGACTTTAAACCCGGATTTTTCCAGTTTAAGCGTAGATAAGACTAAATTCGTCCGGGTTAAATTCATCTTTTTTAAAGTAATCACTTTGAATTTAAAATCCGGGACATGCTTTTGATAAACTTTCATTAACTGCGGATAGCGTAAACCCCCTTTATTCACCACGTTATACACCCCCCGGGCATCGATCTTCAGCAGGTGCTTAACCGCGCGAATAAAATCCGGGATATAGGTGACAGAATTAGGGATATCAATCACCTGTTTATATCTGATCAGCTTATCCAACACATTTTTAGGATGCACAGCATTAAGCAAAGGAATCCTGATCCTGGTGATCAGGATATTATAATCTTTGGCCAGGACGTTGAGTGCGGTTTCCGCATAAATTTTACTGCGGCTGTAAAATAACTTAAAGAAATAATCCTGGCTCTCCTCTTTGATCGGCTTACTTTTTTGATAATCGTAATTAAAGATACAGCCGCTGCTGATATGCACCAGTTTTATCCCCTCCCGGATGGCCGCCTCCGCCAGGATGACCGGAACAAAACTATTAGCCAGCAATGTCGAGTCGATTTCTAATTCGCAATCATCCACATTGCGCCTGCCGGTAAGGCCGATACAATTAATGATTACTTGCGGCCTGTATTTTTTGACTAATTTCTGGGCATCGCTGAAAGTATTGATCATCGCCCCGTCGATAGAGCAATCCAGTTCCTTCTGCAGCCTTTCTCCGATAAAACCTTTGCCCAAAATTAGAATTCTTTTATTCATTCCTTAATCAGATCTTTAAGATAGGCCCCGTAGCTGGTGGGAATGCCGGAAGCTAATTTGCCTAATTGTTTTTTATTAATATAACCCATCCGGTAAGCCACCTCTTCAATACAACCGATCTTTAACCCCTGCCGGTCTTCAATGGTCTTAATAAAAACCCCGGCGTCGATCAAAGACTGGTAAGTCCCGGTATCTAACCAGGCATGCCCGCGGCCTAAGAACTTGACTTTCATCCTGCCTTTTTTAATATAGGCGTTATTTACTCCGG
>CAZEBD010000078.1:0-3218 GCA_964510625.1 uncultured Planctomycetales bacterium | reverse complement strand
GCAGGTATTCCATGTTGACGTCGGTGATTTCCAATTCTCCGCGCGCCGAGGGTTTAAGCTTCTTGGCGATTTGAACAACTTGATTATCATAAAAATACAATCCGGAGACTGCCCACTTTGATTTAGGCTTTTTAGGCTTTTCGCTGATTGAGATTACCCTGCATTTTTTATCAAATTCGATCACTCCGTAGCGCTGCGGGTCATTGACTAAGCAGGCAAAGACCTGGGCCCCGCTTTTTAACTCCTGCGCCTGGCGCAAAAGATCTCCTAAGTTATAACCATAAAATATATTATCCCCTAAAATCAGACAAACGCTCTCCCCGCCGATAAAATCTTCGGCAATTATAAAACTCTGGGCGATCCCTTTAGGTTCAGGCTGCACCCGGTAAGTTAATTTAATCCCTAAACCTGACCCATCCCCTAGCAGATCTTTAAACCGGGGAGTATCTTTAGGTGTGGAGATCACCAAAATTTCACGGATACCGGCCAGCATTAAAACCGATAAGGGATAATAGATCATCGGCTTATCATAGATCGGCAGTAATTGCTTGCAGACCCCTTTGGTAATCGGATATAACCTGGTGGCTTTGCCTCCGGCTAAAATAATCCCTTTCATTTGGCCAATCTCCCGTATTTAAAATATAAACAGATCAATATCAAAAGAGTAAGCACGGTAACAGAATTAGCCACAATCATAATCATATCCCGCCGGCCGAATCCATAGACCGCCCAAAGTGCCGCTCCGCAAAATAATTGGCCTAACGTTATTGGACTGACATCCCTGACCGATTTAGTCCTTAAAGAACGGGCGATCTGAGGGACAAAGGAAAACATGGTGAGAACACTGGCAGTAATACCGACGGTTACCCAGATCATAGGTTTACTTTTAGGAACCTGCGGGAGCCGGCTTTAAGAATGCCGGATTGGTCAGGGATAAAATTATCATTAAGGATTTTTTGATCGTTAAAACTAACCGCCCCTTGTTTGATCAGGCGGCGGGCCTCATTGTTACTGGAGGCCAGTTTACTTTCGGTAAGAATCGCCAGAATATTCTTTCCGCCAGAAGCCTTAAAGACCGGCAATCCTTGCGGGATTTCTTTCTGAGAAAATACCCGGTTAAACTCCTGCGCTTCTTTTTCGGCGGCCGGCTTCCCATGGTATTGCGAAATAATGATCTTGGCCAGTTTTATCTTGGCATCTTTGGGATGCAGCTGTCTAACCGTATCCATATTTTCATCCGTCAGAAGCTCATAATACTTGATCATCAATTCATCCGAGATGGACATCAGCTTGCCGAACATCTCTTTAGCCGGCTCAGCGATCCCGATATAGTTAGCGTAAGACTTACTCATTTTCTGGATGCCATCAGTGCCTTCCAAAAGCGGCATGGTCATCACTACTTGTTGCGGCTGTGAAAAATCCTTTTGGAACTGCCGGCCCATCAATAAATTAAATATCTGGTCGGTGCCGCCTAACTCCACATCCGCCGACAGTTTTACTGAATCAAACCCCTGCATCAAAGGATAAATAAACTCTAATATCGAAATATTGGCTCCCTGAGCATAACGTTTCTTAAAATCCTCCCGGGCCAGCATCTGAGAGACCGAAGCCAAAGTGGCTAACTGCAGGATTTCTGCACCTTGCATTTTTTCAAACCACTTACTGTTAAAGACTATTTTTAGTTTGCGCATATCTAAGATTTTGGCAACCTGTTTCTTATAAGTCAGCGCATTGGCAAGCACCTCCTGCTTAGAGAGCTGCTTTCTGATCTCGCTTCTTCCGCTGGGGTCGCCGATCCTGCCGGTAAAATCACCGATCAGGAAATAAACCTCATGGCCAAGATCCTGAAACTGGCGTAATTTGCGTAAAAGCACGGTATGCCCCAAATGCAGGTCAGGGGCGGTAGGGTCGAATCCGGCCTTAATTTTTAAAGGCCGTTTTAGCTTAATACTGGCCTCAAGCTTCTTACGCAGCTCCTCTTCGGAGATAATATCGACTACGCCTCTTTTAATTATTTCAATCTGCTGGTTAATATCCATATTATTTAAAAAGGGGACGTTTCCCTCGGAGAGGGAAACGTCCCCTTTTTGATTACAGTCGCGCGGTTAGACCGATCTTGGCCTGCTCAACATCCACCTTAATCACCTTTACCTGTATTTTATCTCCAGGTTTTAAATTAGCAACTGTTTCTTTTTCGATCTCGCTGGAATAAATCAAACCCTCCAGGTCATCATTAATCTTAGCAAACACTCCGAATTCAGTAAGGCTGGAAACCTCCACCTCGATCTGGGTATCCAGAGGATATCGCTCGGCGATTTTCGGCCAGGGGTTATCCTGCAGCTGCTTTAATCCCAGGGCAATCCGGCGGTTAGTAGCATCCACTGAAAGTATAGACACATCAATCTTCTGGCCCTTCTTCAGGACATCCTGAGGATGCCCGATTCTCTTGGTCCAGGAGATATCCGACACATGAATCATACCTTCCAGATTAGAATCCAGCTCTACAAATGCCCCGTATTCGGTGAAACCCCGCACCTTGCCGGCAACACTTGTTCCTACCGGATATCTGCTCTCAGCCTCCAGCCACGGATTCTGCTCCAGCTGTTTTAAACTTAAAGAGATCCGGCGTGAATCTTTTTCTACACTTAAGATCTGAGTCTCAACCATATCCCCGACGGCAAACATCTCACCCGGATTATTCACCCGCTTAGTCCAGGAGATCTCCGAAACATGGATTAAGCCTTCGATCCCCTTTTCCAGCTCGACAAACACTCCGTAAGGCAGGATATTGACGACCTTGCCTTTGACTTTTGTGCCGACGGTAAATTTGCCTTCGATATCTTTCCAGGGATCAGCCAACCTCTGCTTAAGCCCTAAAGAAACTTTACCGGATGCCTGATCCATATTCAGGACCATTACTTCGATCTTATCGCCGATAGCCACGATCTCAGAAGGATGGCTGATCTTTGACCAGGACATATCGGTAATATGCAAAAGGCCATCTACCCCGCCTAAATCAATAAAGGCGCCGAAATCCGTAATCGCCTTAACTAAGCCCGGATAGATATTGCCGATCTTTAACTCGCCCCAAATCTTGCTTTTGGCGACATCACGGTCAGCCTGCACGGCTTCACGGCGGCTGACAATTATACTGCGCCGCAGGTTGTTCACCTTAACGATTTTAAATTTGAATATCTTATACAAAATATCCTTATCGG
>CAZEBD010000077.1:0-5947 GCA_964510625.1 uncultured Planctomycetales bacterium | reverse complement strand
AATTTTTGAAAGGCTAGCCCCCGGCTCCGATACAATCCGGTAGGCCTGCGCCACCTTGTCGGTCAGCAGGTCCTGGCAGATACTTAAGATCTGGCCCTCGGCCAGATCCCCTTCTAAAGTATAGACCTGGATAAACCTGACATCTTTGACACTGTTAATGCCCAGGTCGGCAATATCACGGCGGACGCCGCAGCCGACAGCGTCAAAAACTTCCGGCTTATCCACTACTTCGATTTTATACCGCATCATTAAAGAGGTTTTTTAAGGGAGAGGGTTTATAAACCAACCTTCCGGAAAATATTATCGACGTTACGTAAATAAAAATCCAGATCAAATATTTTATCCAAGTCCTTAGCGGTTAAATATTTTGCTGCGCCCGGAACAGCCAAAAGATTATCCTTAAAGTTGCCGCTGCCTTGCCAGGTCTGCATGGCTGCCTGCTGGACCAGATCATAGGCTTTGGTCCTGGTCAGGCCTTTATTCATCAGGGCGATCAAAACCCGCTGAGAAAATATCAAACCCCTTGTTTTAGCCAGGTTCTTCAGCATATTATCCGGGTAAACCTTCATCCCCGAGACTACCTGGATAAATTTATTCAACATATAGTCCAACGCCAAAGTGGAATCCGGGAAAATTACCCGCTCCACTGAAGAATGGCTGATATCCCGTTCATGCCAAAGGTTGACATTTTCTAAGGCTACCTGGGCATTACCGCGCAAGAGGCGGGCCAATCCGCAGATCCGTTCGCAAATCACCGGATTACGCTTATGCGGCATAGCACTGGATCCCTTCTGCCCTTTTGCAAACGGCTCTTCAGCTTCTAAAACCTCGGTCTTTTGTAAATGCCTGATTTCAGTAGCAAATTTTTCCAGGGATGCGCCAATCACCGCCAAAGTCACCATATATTGTGCGTATACATCCCTTTGTATAATTTGCGTGGCGATATTTACCGGCTTAAGCCCGAGCTTCCGGCAGACATATGCCTCCACAAATGGATCGATATTGGAGTATGTGCCCACCGCTCCGGAAAGTTTACCTAAAGCTACTTCATTCTGAGCCTGCTTAAGCCTGGCCAGATTCCTCATCGTCTCATCGAACCAAAGCGCAAGTTTTAAACCGAAGGTAGTCGGTTCAGCGTGAACGCCATGGGTGCGGCCGATACAGGCCATATCTTTATAGAGCCTGGCTTTTTTAGCGATCACTTTAAGCAGCTGCTCTAAATCTTCAATTAATATACCGGATGCGCTTTTTAATTGCACCCCTAGAGTAGTATCCAAAATATCCGACGAGGTCAGCCCCATATGCAGATACTGGGCGTCCTTGCCTATATATTGGGCTACATTAGAGACAAAAGCCACAACATCATGTTGTGTCTTTTCTTCAATCTTCTGGATTTGGGAGATGTTAAATTTAGCTTTTTGTTTGATCCGTTTTACTACTTGCGGCGGGACGATTCTTTTGGAAGCATATGCCTCTAAGGCTAAAATCTCGATATTCAGCATCGTGGCAAACTTAAACTCCTCCTGCCAGATACTCTTCATTTTAGCCAGGCTGTAACGCTCGATCATCGGATGCTCCTTTTTATTCAAACAGGAACTTAATTATACCAAATAAAGGCAGTTTTAGCAAATGAAAAAGGGGGCGTTTCCCTTTTTACGCTTAGATCAACTAATAGGAAAACGTCCCCTTTTTAGAGGGAAAGCTGGACCTTATCAAACAATTCTATCGCGTTAAAATCCTGCTCTGAAAGGGCGGTGGCTACCGTAAAACTATCCAAAACTTTAATTACCCTAAGTTCAGCGATTTTTTCATTATCCCGGATCACCGTTAAAGCAGCACCGATCTCCACGCCATCAGCTTTAACCAAATCCACCAAAACCTCTTTATTGGCCCCGTCTTTATCGATTACCGCCCCATAGACTATTTTTCCGGATACCGGCTGCATTTCTTCCACTATAACTACTTTCTGCGGCTGCACCAGGACCACTTCCTCGGCCACTGGCAGAGCAGTTGGCGCCGGAGCAACTTTCTTAGCATCCAGCTCTTTACCTAAATCCGCAATCCGGCTGCGCAGCTGTTCTTCGGCCTGGGCTTTATCTTTCTTTAAGCTGATCAACTCCTTCTTTAATTTGATCTCAGCTTCTCTTTTTTCATCCTTAAGTATCGCTAATTGTTTATTACACTCCGTAGCCAGGTCATCCTTGGCCCTGAGGACAGCGGCAACCTGCGTTTCCGCATCCTGCCTGGCCTTGTCTAAAAGGTCCAGCTGCTCCTTATAGGCCGGGGCCTCCTTACTTAAAGCCAAAATTTTTTCTTCCAGGAATTTTATCTTGCTCTCTTTTTCGTTATTCGCATCAATCTCCCGCTTCAGCAGGTTTTCGATCTGCGCCCTGGCGTCATCTGATGCGCGGGTAGCAATATTGATCGCCTCGGCCTTGGCCCGCAATTCATTCTGCAGATCGGTATTTTTGTCATTCAACGCATCAATCCTGGTATTAAAATCCGCAATCTGCTGTTCATAACCGGCCTGAACGGAAGAGGCTTCATCTTTTAAGGCTTTTATTTTATCTTCGGATTCTTTTTTGCTCTTAATTAAAAGGTCAATCTCATTCCTGAAGTTGGACTCGTCAATAGTCAGCGTGGAGATTTTGGCGGCTAATTTTTCTTCGCTCTCTTTATTTCTGCGGCTTAAGCCGGCCAGCTCTGCTTTTAACTTAATTTCAGAGTCCATCCTGGCCTTTTCGGAAGCGGCGACCTGTTTATTAAAGAAATTGATCAGGTTATTCTGTTCGACCTCCGCATCCCTGCGGGCCTCTTCAAGCTGATAGACCTGCTTCTTTAAAGCATCCCTCTCCTGCCCCAGGGTCTCCAGGTCTGCTTTTAATTTATTCTCCGCCTCAAGCTTAGCTTTTTCCAAAACGCTGATCTGCTCTTTTAAAGAGATCCTTTCATTATCTAAAATCGCTACCCTGGCCTGGGCTTCTTGTTTATCCTTGGCCAAAAGTTCCAGCTGGTCATTTAATGCCGCTTCTTTTTCTTTGGCATTTTTCTCTGAGGTAAACAGGTCCCCTTTCAGAGAGACCCTTTCTTTTTCCAAAAGGCCGATTTTAGAGGTAGCTTCATCTTTATACCTGGCGGCCGCGGCGGCCTGGTCACTCAGCCTGAATTCAGCGTCTCTTAAGCTATTCTCCGCCTGGAGCAGCTGCTCTTTTAATGAAGCAATATCCTGCTGCCGGTCGGATAATTCCAGCTTAAACTGCTTTTCAGCATCCGACTTTGCTTTGCCCAATTCTGCCAACTGCTTATTTAAAGAAACTTTTTCTTTCTCTAAAACCGCCAATTTGCTTTCAGTATCCTGTTTAGATTTAGTCAGGGCCGCAATCTGATCACTAAGCCTGGCCTCCTCCTTACGGAACTGATCCTGGGCCTGATCCATTTGTCCTTTTAATACAGCTCTTTCTTTTTCCAGGCTCTCCAGATCCGTCCTGAGCCTGCTCTCTGCTTCAAGCTTAGCCTTACCCAGATCGCTTAACTGCTTACTCAGAGTCGACCTTTTTTCCCGCAGGGTAACCAACTCCCCTCTAAGTTTCTTTTCGACATCCCCTCTGGTTTTATCCAAAAGGCTTAGCTGATCTTTAAGGGAAGCAATTTCTTTTTCCTGTAAAATTATTTTTGCCTCCTGGCGCCCGGCTTTAGCCTCGACCTCTTGCTTAGATTTAACCGCAACTGCCAGCTGGTCTTTAAATTCAGCTTCGGAATCTTTCAAATTATTTTCCGCCTGAGCCAGTTGTTCTTTTAGGGAAGCGGAACTTTTATCTAAAATCACAATCTGATTGTTTAATTTTAACTCTGAATATTTTAAGTTGTTTTCGGTTTGCGCTAGGCGTTCTTTTAATAAAGTTTTCTCTTTTTCAAATAAATCACACTTGCTTTCGGCCTCCTGCTTGGACTTGGTCAGGGCGGTGATCTTTTCATTTAATCTTGTTTCGGTATTTTTTAATTCATCAGCGGTTTGCTGAAGCTGCTCTTTGAGGGCGGATCTTTCTTTCTCCAGCTGGGCAAGCTTACTTTCGGTTTCCTGTTTAGATTTACCCAGGCCGAATAATTTATCGCTTAATTTTTCTTCAGTATTTTTTAATTCTTCGGTATTTTGCTGGAGTTGCCGGGCCAGGTCGGATCTTTCTTTCTCCAGCTGGATAAGCTTACTTTCGGTTTCCTGTTTAGATTTACCCAAGGCGGACAATTGTTCATTTAGCCTTGCCTCAGTATTTTTTAATTCCTCGGTAGTTTCAAGAAGCTGCTCTTTTAAAGAGGTTTTCTCTTTTTCCAATAGCCCGATCACCGCGTCAGCTTCGGCAAAAATAAAACCCGGGTTACTGGCCAGGTCATCCTGGGCGCAAACCGGGTTAACGCTTAAAAATAAAAAGAATATAAAACCAACCGCGCTTATTTTGAAAAACTTGCCGGGCATATGCCTAACTCCTTGTTTTTCAAACTGTTTGGGAATTATCCGTTAAAATAATTATAGTAGTAATGTTGTTTCTTTTCAAGAACAATCTTTTGCGTTGCAATCCGGGTAATTTATCTTATAATTAATGAATAACGAAAGGAAAACCCATGTTAAAAATCTTACGTAACAAAAAAACTGCCAAAAAAATCTGGATCGGTTTAGCGGTGATCATTATTCCGGCATTTGCGTTCTGGGGATTCGGAGGAGCCGGGCGCGACCAGGATGAACCTGCGGTTGCCGGCAAGATATTCGGCCGGAATGTCTCTAATTCAGAGTTCCGGGAATCTTTGTTAGCCGTCAGGACTCTGGCGGTCATGCAATTCGGCGATAAACTCCCGGAAATAGAAAAGTATTTAAATTTTGAGGGCCAAGCCTGGGAAAGATTGATCCTTTTGCAAGAAGCAAAAAGGCGCAAGATCAAGGTTAAAGATCAAGAGGTAATCACGGAAATCCAAAGTGCGCCTTATTTCCATGATAAAAACGGTTTTAGCAATAAAATTTACCAGGAGATCCTGCGTTACGTCCTGCGCCTGCAGCCGCGGGTCTTTGAAGAACAGACCCGCCAAAACCTGCTGCTCTCTAAACTCTACGCTCAGGTCACCCAAAACGTAAAGATCACCGACGCACAGGTGCGTGAAGAATACATCAAAGCCAATGAAGAATTAAGCATTTATTATATTGCTAGTAAATTTGAGGAGTTTGCCAAAACCATCAAACCCAGCGACAGCCAAATCCAGCTTTATTTTGAGCAGAATAAAGAAATGTTTAAGCAGCCGCCCCAGGATAACCAGCCGGCGCGTATCCCGGAATTTACCGAGGTAAAAGATAAAGTCAGGCAGGCTTTCATCAATGCCACAGCTAAAGCTGCCGCCGAAAGAAAAATAAATGAGTGCGCGCAAAATTTACAACAGATGGATTTCGACCGGGCGGCAGCTGCCTCCGGCTTAAAAAGCGTAAGCACCGGATTTTTCAAGTCCAGCGGCCTGATTGAAGATTTAGGGCCGGCCAGGAATTTCTGGAGCAGCGCTAAACAATTAAAAGACGGCCAGCCCAGCAGCATAATCACAGGGGAAGGCGGCTATTACATCATTAAACTTAAATCCATCAAACCGGTTGAGGAGGACCAATTCCTCAAAGAAAAAGAAGAGTTCTCCAAGCGGGCCCTTTCCTTAAAGAAAAACGAAGCTTTAGATCAGTTTTTTAACGAATTAAAGAAAAAGGCGCAATAAAAAAAGGGGAAGTTTCCCTCGACAGAGAAACGTCCCCTTTTATTGTATTTATTTATTAACCTATTTTTATGGAATTAACCGGGCAGGAATCCGCTACCTCCTGCAAGTTGCAAGATGTACAAACCTGTGATTTGACATGCGCCACCCCATCCCCCTGCACCTCAAAGACTTCCGGGCAGGACTGCTCGCATAAACCACATCCTACACA
>CAZEBD010000076.1:0-6071 GCA_964510625.1 uncultured Planctomycetales bacterium | reverse complement strand
AATCCAGGGCCTTGCTTTGTGAAAGGATCTTGCGGGCTAATAGCATTCCCACCGCCTTACCCCCGATAAACCCCGTGCCGATCAACCGGGACTTGATTTCGATTAACTCCTCCAGTGAAAAGTTACGTACGGCCAAAGATAAAATTTTCTTATTCCTGGCGATCATCACGCTACAGAGCCTTTTAATCATCGCATTTTTTTCCTGAGCAGAGGACCTGCCTTTAAGCAGGGCTTCCACCTCCAGAAATAAACGGTCCCAATAGTCCAGGTTTCTCCGGGCGCCCTGCGCCCCTTTTTCCCGGATATCCGATAAAATCTGGACAGCATTAACGCTATCGGTAATCGGCACAAATTTTTCCCCGGCCCTTTGATGCGGCAGGAACATCGTCGGAGAATAACGGTTCCAGACCTTAAGCGGATGGATATAGAAACTTCCCTCGCAATGGTAGACATCCATCAGAAGCTGGGTGGTTTCGCGGATGCGGGCGATGGATTTAAAAGAATGGTTATTACGCAGGATCGAAAAATAAGTCACCGTCTTAAGCTCATAAAGGTAGGGGCAAGTTACCATAAAAAAATTACCGATCATTAAATCCGTAGCCCAGGCCAAAAGCAGCTCGGATAAACAGTCAAAAACATAATACGCACCTTCTCCTTCCTGGGTAATAATACTGTTGACTTTAGCGGTAAAAGACTCAAATCCCGCCTGAGCCTTAAGCTCATAACGCTTAACCCCAGGAGCCGGCTTAATCAGCTCTTTGTGCGAAGCAAACCTTAAGTAAATAACCTTCTTTTTATCTTTTAAGGCCTGCCGGACAAAAGGTTTGACCAGATTGACATAATCATCCAGGTCATCAATCTGCCAAACCACATTATCCCCTAGCCTTAAGCCTGTAATAATATTATCTAACCCCTGGATTCCTGTGCTGATCATCTTAAACGCTCCTTTAAATAATCGGTAAATTGCTTTTTGACATAAGGTACTGGTCCATAAAATAAGCACAACGCCGGCCTTCGGAGATCGCCCAAACCACCAGAGATTGGCCGCGGCGCATATCGCCGGCGGAAAATACTTTTCCTACACTAGTCATCTGATTGGCTTGCGTCAGGACATTACCCCGGCCGTCTAATTCAATTCCTAAATCATCCAACAATCCTTTATGCTCCGGGTGCAAAAAACCGATAGCTAAAATAACTAAATCCGCCGGAATTTCGAATTCGCTGCCGGGGATCTCCCGCATTACCGGGCAGGCCTGTTTTGTGGCAGAAAGAAACTCCACCCTCACACATGTCAGCTTCTTGACCGCACCCTTCTGCCCAAAAAAACGTTTCGTCAACACCGACCAATAGCGCTCTCCCCCCTCCTGGTGGCTGGAAGACACTTTAAGCAATAAAGGATACCTGGGCCAGGGTTGATCCGGATTACGGCATTCCGGCGGCTGAGGTAAAACTTCAATCTGGGTAACGCTAGATGCGCCCTGACGGTGAGCAGTGCCCACACAATCCGCTCCGCTGTCACCGCCACCGATGACCACCACGCGTTTGCCGCCGGCATCAATCAGTTCTCCGGAAATATCTTCCTTGGCTGCCCGCTGGTTAGATTGCATAAGATATTCCATCGCAAAATATATCCCTTTAAGCTGACGGCCTTCAATCGCCAGGTCGCGGGGGGTACGGGAACCGCCGGCCAGGCAAACCGCATCGAAATCTTCCAGGAGCTTTTTAGCCGGATACCCATTGCCTACGTTTACACCGGTTTTAAAAATCACCCCTTCATCCTTCCAGATGCCGATCCGCCGGTCTAAAATATACTTTTCCAATTTAAAATCCGGTATACCGTAGCGTAAAATCCCTCCGGGCTGGTTATCCCGCTCAAAAACCACTACTTCATGCCCGGCACGGTTAAGCTGCGCGGCGCAGGATAAACCCGCCGGCCCCGAACCAACCACGGCTATTTTTTTGCCCGTCCGATGTTTGATACGCAACGGTTTAATCGATCCGTTTTTAAAAGCCGCATCCACCAGGGCCAACTCATTTTCCCGGATAGTCACCGCATCGTCATTTAACCCTAAGACGCATGAATATTCACAGGGCGCTGGGCAAACCCTGCCGGTTATTTCCGGCAGATTATTTGTCGCATCTAATAGTTTAAAGGCCTGCTTCCAATCCCCGTTAAACAAATAATCATTCCATTCCGGGATATAATTACCTAAAGGGCAACCCCAGTGGCAAAAAGGGGTGGAGCAATCCATACAGCGGCTGGCCTGCTCCTGTGACTGAGCCACAGACGGCAGCGGATAAACCTCCCGATAATCCTTAAGGCGTTCTCCTACCTCCCGGGGGCGGGTGTTTTGCCTGGCGGCTTTTAAAAAACCTCTCTCTTTACCCATCCAGCTCCTCCGCAAGATCCAATTTCTCTTCCACCTTGGCTCCTTCTAAAATACGCTTATATTCAATCGGCATTACCCGGACAAATTTTTTCAGCTCCCGGCGCAGGTCATCCAAGACCATTTTGGCTTTAGCGCTTTGGGTATATTTAAAATGGTTACTCAATAAATGATAGATGGTATCCCGGTCATCCTCCTGGATTTTTTCCAGCTCCACCATGTCTAAATTACAGCGCTCTTTAAAGTTTGAATCCGGGTCATAGACATAAGCGATCCCCCCGCTCATTCCGGCGCCGAAATTCCTGCCGGTTTTTCCCAGAATAATTACCCTCCCGCCGGTCATATACTCACAGCCGTGGTCACCCACACCTTCAATTACTGCATATAAACCGGAGTTACGCACGCAGAACCTTTCTCCGGCCAAGCCGCTGATATAAGCCTCACCGGAGATCGCTCCGTAAAAAGAAGTATTGCCGATAATAATATTTTCATCCGGCTGATAATCTGTGCGTTTATCCGGATAGATGATAATTTTACCGCCGGAGATACCTTTGCCGACATAATCATTGGCCAGGCCTTC
Source organism: uncultured Planctomycetales bacterium (assembly GCA_964510625.1). Classification (GTDB taxonomy): domain Bacteria; phylum Omnitrophota; class Gorgyraeia; order Gygaellales; family Profunditerraquicolaceae; genus UBA6249. The sequence continues at coordinate 3,104 of CAZEBD010000076.1, read as the reverse complement.
CAGTTCAAAAGTAATCCCTTTGGCCAAAAACGCCCCGAAGCTTTGTCCGGCAATACCGTTAAATTTATAACATAAAGCATCCTCCAGGAGCACCCCCTCACCCAAACGGCGGCAGACCTCTCCGCTGAGCATTGCCCCACAGGTCCGGTTAGTATTATTAATCTCTAACCAAAATTTGGCCGGCGTTTCTTTCTCCAAAGACTCCTCCCACAAGCTAATCAGCTTCTGATCAAACACACTGTCTAATCCACTGTCTTGCTTAATCTGGCAATATCCTCCGACATGCGCTGGAAGCTTGGGCTGATAAAGAATTCCAGAATAGTCGATGCCCCGGGCTTTATCCGGCAGGATCTGAGAATTAAGCTCTAAAAGGTCTGCCCGGCCGATCATCTCATTAACCGTCCTTAAACCAAGCTTGGCCATGATTTCGCGCAGTTCCGCCACAATAAAATTAAAATAATTAACGATGTGCTCGGGCTTTCCGCGGAAGCGTTTCTGTAAAATACTGTCCTGGGTAGCTACTCCCACCGAACAATTATTTAAATGACAGTGGCGCAGCATCACACAGCCAATCACCACCAACACCGCTGAACAAAAACCAAACTCCTCAGCCCCCAACAGAGCAGCAATCGCTACATCCTGGCCAGTACGCATCCCTCCGTCGGTCTGCAAACGGACGCGGGAACGTAAATTATTTAAAAGGAGTGTCTGGTGAGTCTCGGCTAAACCTAACTCCCAGGGAAGGCCGGCGTATCTGATTGAACTGCGCGGGGATGCCCCGGTGCCTCCGTCTCCTCCGGAGATAAGAATCATATCGGCATGCCCTTTGGCTACTCCGGCGGCCACCGTCCCCACCCCCGCCTCCGAAACCAGCTTCACGCTGACCCGGGCTTGCGGGTTGGCATTTTTCAAATCAAAGATCAATTGCGCCAGGTCTTCGATGGAATAGATATCATGGTGCGGCGGCGGAGAGATTAAAGTAACCCCCTGGGTAGTGTACCTGGTCCGGGCGATAATTTCACTGACCTTATGCCCCGGCAGTTGGCCCCCCTCGCCGGGCTTGGCCCCTTGAGAAATTTTTATCTGCAGCTCATCGGCATTTACCAGATAATTTATGGTTACTCCAAAGCGGCCCGAAGCAACTTGTTTGATCGCCGAACGCCGGGAATCTCCGCTGGGCAAGCGGATAAAGCGATTAGGATCCTCTCCTCCCTCTCCGGTATTGGATTTACCGCCGATCCGGTTCATGGGGATAGCAATCGTTTCATGCGCGGCTGCACTGATCGAACCAAAACTCATTGCCCCGGTCACGAATCGCTTCAGGATTTCTTCGGCCGGTTCAACCTGGCTGATATCAATACCCGCGCCTTCGGGAGGCTTAAATTTAAGCAGGCTTCTTAAAGTCGCCGGATTATCCGACTGCTCATTGATTAAACGGGAAAACTCTTTATATTTCTGATAATTACCGCTTGAAGCGGCATCCTGCAGGGCAGCGATACTTTCAGGGTTCCAAAGATGGAACTCTCCGTCTTTCTTCCATTGATAAACCCCGCCGCTAACTAAAAGTCCGGCATCATTTACGCCTGCGGCATATGCCTGGGCATGCCTTTGAATAGTCTCCCCGATTATCCCTTCTAAACCCACCCCGCCGACCCGCGAAACGGTCCCGGTAAAATATTTAAGAATCAATTCATTGCCCAGGCCCAAGGCTTCAAAGATCTGGGCACCCCGGTAGCTGCGCAAAGTAGAAATCCCCATTTTTGAAAGGATCTTTAAAATCCCGTCGGTAATCGCCTTATTATAATTTTTCAAAGCCGCCTTAAGTTCCAGGTTAAGCTCTTTTGCCTCGATTAGATATTCCACCGCCGCATAAGCCAGGTAAGGATTTACGCAATCGGCTCCGTACCCAAAAAGCAGGGCAAAATGATGCACCTCTCGGGGCTCAGCACTTTCAACCACCAGAGCCACTTGTGAACGTACGGTTTTTTTCACCAGGTACTGATGAATTGCGCTGGTGGCTAAAAGCGCCGGCAGGGCAATATTATCTTTGTCCGACCCCCGGTCGCTCAAAATGATAAAAGAGTACCCTTGCTCAATAGCATATTCTGCCTCAAAACAAATCCTTTCCAAGGCTTGCGCAAAACCGTCATTCCCACTTGAGGCATCAAAAAAAGTATAAATAGTTTTGGTTTTGAAGCTGTTAATACTGATGTCGCGGATTTTTTCCAGGTCCTGATTAGTCAGAATCGGGTTTCTGATCCGGAGTTTATGGCTATGCTGAGGTGTCTGATCCAGGATATTCTTTTCCGGCCCGATAAAACTTTCCAAGCTCATCACTAATTTCTCCCGGATAGAATCAATCGGAGGATTAGTTACCTGCGCGAAAAGCTGACGGAAATAACTATAGATAATCTGCGGTTTCTTGGATAAAAAAGCATACGGGGTGTCGTTGCCCATTGAACCTACCGGCTCCTTGCCCTCGCCAGCCATAGGCTTAATTACCATTTTCAAGTCTTCTCGCGAATAACCAAAAGCCTTAAGCTGGAGGATTAAATTCTGCGGCGGGCAGCTGGTAATTTCGGAAGCAACCAAGTTATCTAAATCCACCAGATTATCCTGATTCCAGCTTCCATAAGGGGCGCTTTGAGCAATTTCTTGCTTAATTTGGGCATCATCAATAATCCGCCCGGATTCCGTGTTGATAAAAAATATCTTCCCCGGTTCAAGGCGGCCGGAAACCTTGATTCTAGACGGATCAATATTTAAAACCCCCACCTCCGAAGCCATCACCACCAGGTCATCATGAGTCAAAAGGTAGCGGGCTGGGCGCAGGCCGTTACGGTCTAAAATTGCCCCGATGTTCTTACCGTCGGTAAAGGCCACTGCTGCCGGGCCATCCCAAGGCTCCATCAAACCGGCATGATATTCGAAAAACCCCTTAAGATCAGGGCCGATGGGGTATTTTTCACCCCAGGCCTCAGGGATAAGCATCATCATTGAATGCGTGAGCGAACGGCCGCAGTTGGTGAGCATTTCCACCATGTTATCCAGAGCGAATGAGTCGCTTCCGCCGGGAGTTATGATCGGGCGAAGCTTGCGGATAT
>CAZEBD010000075.1:0-6201 GCA_964510625.1 uncultured Planctomycetales bacterium | reverse complement strand
CGCAATCCTGGCGTAACGGCTCCCAGCTGAGCGCCGAAGATATCAAAGAGTTTAATTTACGGCGTAAAAAGCTAAAAATTAACCCGGTTTTTATCCATATTTCCTACCTGATCAACTTAGCTTCTCCGGATCCCCGGCTGTATAACGGTTCTATCCAGGCCTATATTGAAGATATCCGGGAGGCGGAAAAGTTGGGCGCAGATTATATTGTGACCCATATGGGTAGCCATAAGGAGACCTCTGAAGACGCCGGGATCAAGCGTTTGATTGAAGCGTTAAACAGGATCCTGGATAAAACCAAGGGGTCGAAGGTAGGTATTTTATTAGAAAATACTTCCGGCTCCGGATCCTGGCTGGGTTATCGGTTTTATCATCAGCATAAGATTTTAAAAGGTTTAAAAGATAAATCGCGCGTCGGCTTATGCTTAGATACAGCGCATGCTTATTTGGCCGGATACGATTTGGCTAATAAAACCGGCTTGGAAAAGCTGGTTGATGAGATCCAGGAGATGGTCGGAGTCAGCCTGATCAAATTGATCCATCTGAATGATGCTGCCGGAGACCTGGGTTGCCATCATGACCGCCATGACCATATCGGTGACGGGCATATCGGCCTGGCCGGGATGAAGCGGATTATCAACCATCCTAAATTTAAAAATATTCCGATGATTTTAGAGACGCCCAAAAGTGCACCGGACAGCGATAAGCTGAACCTGGCTTTAGTCAGAAAGTTACGCAAGGATTAATATGCATTATAATTTTAAAGAGGCCGAAGAAAAATGGCAAAAGTACTGGCAGGAGAACCAGTCTTTCCGCGCCCAGCCTGACCCTTGCCGGAAGAAATATTATTTATTGGAAATGTTCCCGTACCCATCCGGCAAGATCCACATGGGCCATGTGCGCAATTATACGATCGGTGATGTCGCCAGCCGTTTTAAGATGCTGGAAGGTTATAATGTAATGCATCCGATGGGTTTTGATGCTTTCGGCCAGCCTGCCGAGAATGCCGCGATAAAAAATAAGACTAAGCCGTCGGACTGGACGCATAAATGTATCCGGGAGATGGAAACCGAATTAAAGAAGATGGGCTTCTCTTATGATTGGGGCCGGGAGGTTTCAACTTGTGACAGCGATTACTATAAATGGAACCAGTGGATATTTTTAAAGATGTTTGAGCGGGGCCTGGCGTATAAAAAAGCCTCTGGGGTCAACTGGTGCGCTAGCTGCTCAACGACCTTAGCTAATGAGGAGGTCATCGACGGGGGATGCTGGCGGTGCCATACAAAAGTAGAACAAAAAGATTTAGAGCAATGGTATCTTAAGATCACCGAATACAAGGAAAGATTGCTAAAAGACCTGGGGCAGCTGAATCAATGGCCGGAGCGGGTAATCGCGATGCAAAGCAACTGGATCGGCAAATCCAGCGGAGTGGATATTTATTTCCGGATTAAAAATACGGATAAAATTATTCCGGTATTTACTACCCGGCCGGATACGATTTTTGGCGCCACCTACATTGTTTTGGCCCCGGAGCATCCGTTAGTTAAAGATTTGATTAAAGGAAAGCCCGAGGAAAAGGAAGTTTTGAGTTTTATCGATAAAGTCGCTAAAGAAAGTAAAGTTGTGCGCGCCTCCAGCGATGTCAAAAAGGAAGGGGTTTTTACCGGAGCTTTGGCGGTCAATCCGGTGAATAATGAGGAGGTGCCGATCTGGGTTGCCGACTATGTGCTGATGGAATATGGGACGGGCGCGATTATGGCGGTGCCCACGCATGACCAAAGGGATTTTCTTTTTGCCAAAGAGCATAAACTTGCGTTTCGTTTAGTGATCATGCCTAAAGGCGGATCAATAAAAACCGCCGATGACCTGGCCCAAGCCTATGAAGAAGACGGAGTACAGGTAAATTCTGGACAGTTTGACGGTTTAGGCAACCAGGAAGCTAAAACAAAAATTAGCCGATGGATGGAAGATCAGGGTATGGGTAAAATCCAGACGCATTGGCGCCTGCGCGATTGGTTGATTTCCCGGCAGCGTTACTGGGGTACACCCATTCCGATTATTTATTGCCCTAAGTGCGGAGTGGTGCCGGTGCCGGAAAAAGACCTGCCGGTAGAGCTGCCTGGCGATGCTCCGTTTACCGGAGAAGGGGGCAGCCCGCTGGCTAAGGTTAAAGAATTTGTGGAGGTAGCCTGCCCTAAGTGTCATGGCCCGGCTCGCCGGGAAACCGATACGATGGCCACTTTCTTTGACTCCTCCTGGTATTTCTTAAGGTTTTGTTCTCCTAAATTCAGCCAAGCTCCTTTCGACACGCAAGAAGCAAAATACTGGATGAAAGTGGACCAGTATATCGGCGGCATCGAGCATGCGATCCTGCATTTATTATATTCGCGGTTCTTTACCAAGTTTTTTCAGGATTTAAAGATGATTGATTTTAGCGAGCCGTTTGAGAAATTGCTGACCCAGGGGATGGTTTTAAAAGACGGGGAGGTGATGTCCAAATCCAAGGGCAATATTGTGGACCCGGATTCGATGATCAAAAATTACGGCGCCGATGCCCTGCGCCTGTTTATCCTGTTTGCCGCTCCTCCGGAAACCGAACTGGAGTGGGATGAGCGCGGATTAGAAGGGGCGTTTAAATTCTTAAACCGGGTCTGGAGGATTCAGGATAATCTGGTTTCTATTCCCAGCCCGGAGATCTTAAAAGTTTTACATAAAACCATTAAAAAGGTCAGCGCGGATTTTGATGAATTTAAATTTAATACCGCCATCGCCAGTTTGATGGAGCTGACCAATGCTATTTATCAGCTGGGTGCGGATAAAAAAGTATTTGAAAATTTAGTGATCATGCTTAGCCCGATCGTCCCGCATTTTGCTGAGGAGCTTTGGCAGATCCTGGGCAACCGGGAAAGTATTTTTAAAAGTTCCTGGCCTAAATATGACCATAAGTTTTTAGTGGAAGAAAATGTGGAGATGGTCGTCCAGGTTAACGGTAAATTGCGCAGCAAGATTCAGGTGCCGGTAGGTATCTCCGAAGATAGCCTTAAAAAATTGGTGCTTGAAGATCAGAAGTTAACTTCCTGGTTAGAAGGCAAAATCCCCAAGAAGATCGTCATTGTCCCGCAGAAGCTGGTCAACCTTGTTCTTTAGCATCACCCCGCCCTAAAATATCTTTAATATCAAAAAGCAACCGGGCATAGTCAATGGGTTTTTCCATGTAGACGGTGATTCCGCTTTTGGCGGCGATGTGCTTATCGACTTCTTCATGTTTGAGGCTGGCAGCGATAATCGGAAGGTTTGCAAATTCAGGCAGGGCTTTGATATCCTGAGCGACTTTAAATCCGCTCTCATCCGGCAAGACCAGGTCCAAAAGCACGCAATCCGGTTTTTCCGCCAACAGCTTTTCGATTCCTTCTTTACCGCTGTAGGCCAGGATTACTTGGTAACCTGCTTTTAATAATTCTTCTTTACTTTTCTTGGCAACATTATAGTCATCATCGATAACTAAAATCTTCTTGGCCATAGGCTAAGTATACATCAAAATTGAAGGGATTACAATTTGGAAAAGGGGACGTTTCCCTCTTTAGGGAAACGTCCCCTTTTTGTTAGATAGGGTTAGTTTATACGTCTATTTAAGCAGGAGGATCGGATGTTCAATTTTACGACCGAAGAAAGGAAAGTGACGGTTTTTCTATTATGCCTGGCGCTGGCCGGGTTGATCCTGAGCCATGCAATTAAAATTAACCGCCGGCTTTCCGGAATGGTCTATCCGCAGATGCAATTAGCCAAATTAAACCTTAATAAAGTAAATTTAAAAGAGTTAGGCCGGGTAAAAGGCCTCCCGGTGAAATTAGCCCAAAAGATCATCGAATACCGTAGCCAGCATGGTGAGTTTGGCTGCCTGGAGGAATTAAAAGAGGTCAAAGGGATCGGGGATGCGCGTTTTGAGAAACTAAAAGAAATATTTTTTATTGAATGAAAAGGTTCTTGCCGGTTTTGGTTATATTTTATTCTTTGGGAATTATTCTGGCTGATTTCCTTAAGCTTGATTTTTGGATTGCGGCCGGTGCAGCGGTTATACTCCTGGGGGCTTGCGGCTGGGCCGCAAAAAGAAAGGGTGCTTTTTTGTTTGTGGTATTATTTTTAGTATTACTTATCGGGTATCTGCATCGGCTTAATTGGTCTGTCCTGCCGCAAAACCACATCCGTAATCTGGTTGCTTACCGGAGTAATTTGATTTACGGGGTAGGCGGGTTCATTCTCAATGAGCCGGAAGAAAAGGGCGGGCAACTTTGGTTTGTTTTACGAACGCAGGAAGTGCAGATCGATAAATTAAAATACCGATGTTGCGGAGACCTATTGGTGAAGATGGGTTTTAATCAACCGTTACATTACGGAGAGAGTTTAGTGCTGCTGGGTAATTTAAGCCCGCCTTTGAGTTTTAGCGATAGGCGCGGGTATGGCCGGTATTTAGCCCGGCAGGGGATTTATCTGATCATGCCAATTAAAGAAGAGCGGCAAATTATCCGCCGAGGCCCGGTGAAAGGTTCATTATTATTAAAAGGAGCTTTGCGCCTGCGGCAAGGCCTGGAGCAGGTGATCAGCCGGTATTTACCGGATTTACCGGCGGGAATACTTTCGGCAATGGTCCTGGGCCAGAAACGCGGCGTTCCCTGGCTGGTTAATGAGGCGATGGTCAAAAGCGGCACGGTGCATATTTTAGTGGTCAGCGGTTTTAATGTCGGTCTGGTAATTTTTGTGGTGAATTTATTGCTTAAGATCCTGCGCTTCCGGCGCCGGCTGCGGATTATTCTGACGGCGGCCTGCCTCTTGATCTATTGCCTGGTTACCGGTGCCTCTAACCCGGTGGTGCGGGCGACAGTAATGGGGCTGGTGTTTTTAACGGCATATTTTTTTAAAAGAGAGGCAGATATCTATAATTCGTTAGCTGCCGCCGGATTATTGATCCTGGCCTTTAACCCTCTGCAGATTTTTGATATCGGCTTTCAGCTTTCTTTTGTCAGCGTCCTGGCAATCGTATATTTATATCCTAAGCTGAATTCGCGGGTGAATTTAGAGGCGGCTAAGCCCGGCATATTAAAATTTATCGGCCAGGGTTGTTTAGTTTCTTTATCTGCCTGGCTGGGCACCCTGCCGATTATCGCCCTGAATTTCGGGATGATTTCCCCGGTTACGGTCGCCGCCAATATCCTGATCGTCCCGCTGGCCACCCTGATTACTTTATGCGGCTTTACCCTGGTTTTATCCGGGCTGGTCAGCCTCCCCCTGGCCCAGCTCTTTAGTTATCCCACCGCATTGCTGATCAACCTGCTTTTAAACATCAACGCCGCCCTGATCAAGCTGCCTTTGGCCTACATTTATTTTGACAAAGCCAGCCGGCAATGGTAGACTCATAATATTATGAAGCGCATAATCTTAAGTTTGTTGATTATTTCCTTTATTTCCATTCAGCCGGCACAGGCTTATTGGATCTGGACGCCTAAGACCGGCAAGTGGGTTAACCCCAAGAATCTGCCCAAAGATACCCCCGGGGAGCAGTTTGCTTACGCCAAATCTTTTTTTGATAACCGTAAATATGAAGATGCCCGGAAGGAATTCCGCAAGTTGATTAAAACTTTTCCCAAGTCCGCTGAGGCCGCTGAAAGCCAGTATTATTTAGGGCTGACTGAAGAAAACGACGGCCGGCTTTACGAAGCTTATCAGGCCTATCAGATGGTCATCGATAAATATCCGTTCAGCCAGCGGATCCAGGAGATCATCGAAAAAGAATATAAGATCGCCGAGCGGTTTATGGGCGGAGAAAAACGCAAGGCCCTGGGAGTGGTTTTACCGGTAGATAACCCGGCGATCGAGATTTTTACCAAGGTGGTAGAGAACTCTACTTACGGTCCTCTGGCTCCGAAGGCACAATATAAGTTGGGCCTGGTTTTAAAAGGGCTGATGCGTTATTACGAAGCGGAGGAGGAATTTAATAAAGTCGTCTCCCGTTATCCGGACAGCGAATGGTCTCAGGCGGCCAAATTTCAGATTGCTTCCTGCCGGGCCAGTCTATCCAAAGGTTTTGCTTATGACCAGGGCTCGGCCCAGGAGGCCAAGGAACAGTTTGAGGCGTTTGTCCGTGAACACCCGGATGCGGTACTTTCTTTGGATGCGGAAAAGAATATCGGCCTGATCCGTGAAAAA
>CAZEBD010000074.1:0-6204 GCA_964510625.1 uncultured Planctomycetales bacterium | reverse complement strand
CAAACACCGAAATCTTGGCGTTCTCTTTATCATAAAATTTTCCGTTGATATAAATTTTCATATTGGCCCCCTTATTTATTTCAGTTCAGGATAATCCCATCCTTCAAATGTATAATCCTTCCGGCTTTGGCGGCGATCTCCCGGTCATGCGTGGCCATTACAATGGTGACCTTCTGATCCCGGCTGATCTCTCCAAGTAATTCAATAATCTTTAAGCCATTCTCCGAATCCAGGTTGCCCGTCGGCTCATCGCAAAGCAGAAGCGCGGGGCAGTTAATCAATGCCCGGGCAATCGCCACTCTCTGCTGCTCTCCGCCGCTTAAAGCATTCGGCCGGTGCTTGGCGCGGGCGGATAATCCCAGCCTTTCCAAAAGCCCCTGAGCCAGTTTCAAACTATGCTTACGCTCCCACCAGGATTTTAAGAGGACCGGCAAGAGGACGTTTTCCAAAGCATTTAATTCCGGTAAAAGATGAAAGAATTGAAAAACAAAACCGATTTTCTGATTACGCAAAGCCGCCCGCCGGTTATCATCCAAAGCATAAATATCGGATCCCTGAAAATAAACCTTGCCGCAGGTCGGGTTATCCAGGCCACCTAAAATATGTAAAAGCGTGGATTTACCTGCCCCGCTTGGCCCCTGGATGACTAAAAACTCACCCGCCCGGACCGTTAAATCTATCTTCTTTAAAACCTCCAGGCTGTTCTGATTCTCCCGGTAGGCCTTGCCGATTAGATTGGTCTTAACGATTTCTTCACTCATGCCTGACCGCCTCGCTGGGAATTATACGGCTGGCATGATATGCCGGATACAAACTGGCCGCCAAAGTAATCACCAAAGCAGAAATTACAATGTAGCTGACATCTGTGGCATTAATATTGACCGGAATGCGGTCAAAATAATAAATATCCTGCGGGATCAATTGCCTGCCGATAATCTTAGAGATCAGATCCACTACCTTATCTAAAGAAAGCGCCAAGGCTACCCCGCCGGCTAACCCCAAAAAGATCCCGGTAAGGCCGATCGCCAGCCCCTGAAAAATAAAAATCTGCAGTATGCTTTTGGTTCTGGCGCCTACCGACCGCAAGATACCGATATCTTTGATCCGGCTCATCACCGACATAATCAGAGTACTGACAATGCCAAATGCCGCCACTACCGTGGTCATCGTGACCACCACAAACATAACGATCTTTTCAAGCTTCAGGGCCTCTAAAAAATTTTTATTGGCATCGATCCAGGTGCGCACCTGATACGGGCCGAATCCGTTTAAATCCCGGTATAATTTCTCCTTGGCCGCATCTACTTTATAAATATCCCGCACATTTACCGCAATCCCTGAGGCGGATCCGGGCATCTTGTAAAAATCCTGCGCGCCGGGGATACTTAAGAGGACCAAATTGGAATCATACAGATACATCCCGCTGTTAAAAATACCTTTGACCCTAAAATCTGTCTTGGTCAAAGTGACCGGCGAAATCAAGCTTAATCTTCCCCCCACCCCCAAACCCAGGCGCCAGGCCAGCTCACTGCCGATAGCGATCTCATCCGGCAATAACGCATAACTGCCGGTTTTTAAATATTCGTCAAACTTAGAAATCTGCGCCTGTAACTTTGGGTCGATCCCGCGAACCTGGACGCCAAAGATCGATTTTTCATTCTTTACCAGGGCCTGGCCGTCGATAAACACCGCTGCACCTTTTACATAAGGCAATTGCTTTAATTTTTCTAACAATGCGGCGGAATCTTTGGTGCCCTGATCAAACTCCAAAGACAGATGGGAATTGGTGCCCACCATCTTATCTTCTAAGAATCGGTCAAATCCGCTCATCACCGAAATTACCACGATCAACACCATCACCCCAATGGCGATTCCGATGACCGAGATCAGCGCGGTAATCGAGATGATCTTTTCTTTTTTACCTGCCCGCAGATACCGCTGAGCTAACCATAGTTCTGAAAGCATATCAAGCTTTATCCTCGTTTTCAGGCTCAGCCTGAGCGCGTAAAAGAGGAAATAGAATCACATCCCGGATCGACGGCTGGTCGCATAGCAACATTACCAGCCGGTCAATGCCGATACCCAATCCTCCGGCCGGAGGCATGCCATGCTCTAAAGCCAATAAATATTCTTCGTCGACATTCTTTTGCTCCTGGGCATCAAGATCCCTGATCTCCTCCTGGAAACGCCGGCGCTGCTCAAGCGGGTTATTCAACTCCGAATAAGCATTGGCCACTTCCATCCCGGCCAGATACAGCTCAAACCTCTCAGAGATCAATGGATTATCTTTTTTAGTTTTAGCCAGCGGGCAAAGGCTGGTAAAATAATCCGTAATAAAAGTCGGATTCATCTGCAGGTCTTCTTCTAAAGCATCCTCGACGATTTTATTGATCTGAGAACGGCTGAGGCGGTTTTTATCCTTAGCCAGACCTTTTGCCTGCAATTTACCCAACATAACCTCCGCATCATCCTGCGGATCGATGCCGAATTTATCTTTTACCAGCCCGGCAAATGACTGCCTCATCCAGGGAGTTTTTAAATCAATAACTTTACCCTGATAAGATAATTCAGTTTTACCTAAAACCTCCTGCGCCACATGGCAGATCAGATCCTGGGTCAGCTTGATCATTCCTTCGCAATCCGAATAAGCCTGATAAACCTCCAGCATCGTAAACTCCGGGTTATGCCGGGTAGAAACCCCCTCATTACGGAAAGAACGGTTGATCTCATAGACCCTGTCTAAACCGCCGACTAAAAGCCGCTTTAAATAAAGCTCCGGGGCGATGCGTAAAAACAGATCCATACTGTATTCATTATGAAAAGTCTTAAACGGACGCCCGGCCGCGCCTCCGGCGATATCATGCATCATCGGAGTCTCAACCTCCAGAAACCCCCGCTTATCTAAGAAGCTGCGGATGGCCTGGATAATTTTAGCGCGCAGCAAAAATACTTTTTTTACCTCTTCGTTAGAAAGTAAATCTAAGTAACGCTGCCGGTAGCGTAATTCAACATCTTTTAGGCCATGCCATTTTTCAGGCAGGGGCCGCAAAGCCTTAGCTAAGATCATAAGGTCAGCGACCTTTACCGTAAATTCTCCGGTATGTGTTTTAAAAAGCTCCCCGCTGACACAGACGATATCGGCGATATCCAACTGCTCAACTAAAGCCGCCCCCGCTTCACCGATGATATCCCGTTTAACATAAAGCTGGATCTTGCCGGTAGCATCCCGCAGGTCCATAAAATTGACCTTGCCGTGAGCTCGATTTGCCGTAACCCTGCCGCAAAGTGTAACTTTTTTGCCTTCTTCAAAAGCCTCCAGAGCCTGGCTGATCGTGATATGCGCAGGCACTCCGGCCGGGTATAAAGCCACATTTTTGCTCTTTAATGCCTCTAATTTGGCGGTCCTAAGCTGGACGATCTCGTTAATATCCATAGTTTATTAATTATATAGTATGTTCGGGGTTATGTCAAAAGAAAACCGAATCTTCATCGATAGAAAAAGGGGCGTTTCCCTCGAAAGGGAAACGTCCCCTTTTTGACTTTTCAATCAGCTATTTTACCGGTTAAACCTTATATTCCGAAAGCCGCTTAATGCGCTTGAGCATATTGGGATGCGTGCTTAAAACCTCCATCATCTTATCCCCGAAATTCAGGCGGATATCGGATTTTCTGAGCAAATCCAGCTCCGCCGCATCAATCGTGCCGCTTTTATCTAAATCCAACTGCGACAACTCTAATACTTCTTTACGCCCTTTCGACGGATCATTGATAAAAAATGCCTTCAGGCCTTCAGTCTCTTTTAATGCTTCCGGCTTTAACTTAGCGCTGCCGTATGCCAGCTTATAGAGGCTGGAGGCCAGGGCCTTAGGTTGGTTGCCCAGAAGTACCGAGCCCCGGTCGGCAAAATATTCCCGGATGCGCGAAGCATAAAGCACTAAAAGATTCGTGATAAAATAGAATAAAAAAGCGGCCAGGCCGATCAACATAGTATTTGAACCCCGCTCATCCCGGCGGCGGCCAAAGAACAGAAACTGCCAGGCAATCCGGTACATCACCATCGGAATCACCGAAAGCAGGGTGATCGTCAGCACATCACGGTTTTTCAAATGGCTTAATTCATGCCCAAGCACTGCCCTTAGTTCTTGATCATCAAGTAAATTCATGATCCCGGCCGTCACGCAGACCCGGCCGTCACGCAGGGAACGGCCGAAAGCAAAAGCATTAGGGATATTGATCTGGGCAATACCGATTTTGGGCATCGGAATATTGGCCAGGCGGCTTAAACTTTCGACCATCTGGTATAAACGCGGGTTATCTTCTCTTTTGATATATTTGACCCGCATACTCCATTCCACGATCTTCGGCCCCAGCATATACTGAATAACCATCATCACCAAAGAGATGATCAGGTAAAAACTGAAATCGCCTATCTGTAAAAAACTTGAGCCAACCACTACCACCAAAGCATAGATAATCGCAAAAAGCAAAGTTACCAACAGCCACATCCTTAACTGTAATGACCACATGTTGACTCTTTCCTCCTTAGATTACTTAACTACATCCGCTTTGACCATAAATCTGACAATCTCTATCTCCGGATGGTTAATATGGACATAGACAAATTGCTTAACCTCTCCCTGATACCCCTTAGAATTAAAAGTTACGCCTATCGTTGTGCTTTCTGATGCCGCCAAAGACTTTTTACCGGCCTGGGAAGCGGTGCAGCCGCAGGAAGTATGGATCCTGCCGATCTTTAAAACTTTATCGGTTTTGTTTTGCAACACAAAATCATGTTTGACAACCTCCCCCTGTTTGATGCGGCCAAAATCCCACTGATTAGGATCGACTGCTTCTTCCTCTGCGCAATAAACAGAAGCGCCTAAACTGCCGAAAAGTACTGCGGCTGGCTGAAGAATACAGATTCCCCAGGCAAACAGGATTATCCTTTTCTTCATTATGACCTCCAAAGCAAAAACACTCCCAGGCCAAAGAATAAAATTGCCATCAAAAGCTTAATTAAACCCAGGCGTTTCTTTAAAAAATCGGAAAACTGCCCGCTGGTTGCCCCCAATAACGCCAAAGCCAAAATCCCCCCCAGCGGTAAAACGAACATGATATTATACAATAATAAATATCCTAAAGCCTCTAATTTAAGTTCAGTAGATTTCAGAACAAAAGCTATCGTCGGAAGATATACCTGGCCGGTACAAACCGCCTCCAGCAGTGAAACTAAGAAACCGCTGATCAAAGCACTCAAAATCAGCCTGGCTAAGGCCGGCCGGGACCCCTGCTGTTTATCCTTTTGGCTTTTACGGTAGAAAAATCCGACTACTTTATGGATCTGGCCTTTGACCGATTTAGGCAGCTGGAGGATCAGGTTCTCGGCCGAGCCGGTTTTTTTAAAAATAATCAGGTCATAAACTGCCAGGGCCCCGAAGACCAGGCTGGCCACCCCCATAATAATATTAAACCATTGTGTAATCTGCCAAAAGCCACCCAAACGGTATAAAAAATTAAACATCCCCAACCCCAGGCCTAAGTAGGTCAAAAATACCGCCAGGATAAAAGCCGAACCGATCAAAAATAGCTCCCTGCGGCGGTAGCCCTGCAGGGCAAGGAAAGAAATAAAAAATACGATTACGGTAAAAGCACAAGGATTGATCCCGTCGCTTAAACCGGCGAAAGCTATCGCCGCCGGGACAAAACTTTTAAAATATTCCACCAGATCCACCCCGGCGAATTTAAGCTCCGATCTTTCATTTATCCCTTCCCGGATAAAACGGCGCAGATTAACCTCCACCTCCCCTTGTGCGGTTAAAAATTTACCGTTTAAATAAAAAAGCGGGATCTGAAATTTCAGCGGGCCATCTTCAACCTGCATCAGGCCCAGAAGCATGCGGTAATTATCAATCTGGCTGATATCCCGGTATTCAAGAATAACCTTCTTTTCAAACTCCTTCTGAATACCCGGCAGAACATTCTGTTTAATTTCCAGGCAGCGGTGGCAGCCGGGTGAATGGAAAATAATCAGCTTAGATAAGCCATTCTCTTCCGGGCCAGCAGCCAGGGCCCTGCCCGGAGCAGATAAAACTAACAAAAAGAGAACAATTATATAGTATGTTTTTCTGATCATAGATTTAATTATAACCGCTTAACCTAAAAAATCTTAAACTTTCCGGCACCCAGAAGAAACAAAGACAGGCA
>CAZEBD010000073.1:735-6253 GCA_964510625.1 uncultured Planctomycetales bacterium | reverse complement strand
TAAAATTATCGATCCGGATAAAGCCGTTAGTCCGGTGGGCAGATTAAATGTGCTCTTAACCCAGGGAACTAAAGTAACCATTCCGATAAAACCTAAGACTACGCTGGGAATCGCCGCTAACAATTCAATCCCAGCTTTAAGGATTTCTTTGATTTTAAGCGGAGCGATCTCGGCGATATACACCGCACAGGCTATGCCGATAGGAATAGAGATAATTGCCGCTCCCAGCGTAACCATCAGTGAACCCAGGATTAAAGGCAATATCCCTAACTGCGCAGGCTCTGAGATAGGATACCAGCTCTTACCCAGCAGAAAATTAGCCGGGGTAACAGATTTAAATACCGCCAGGCCCTCTTTGGTCAAAAACAAAAAGATCAGGAAAACAAAAAAAATGGAGGCTAACCCGCAGATAAGGATTAGTTTTTGGATGGAAAATTCTTTGAGTTTTCTGAGGATCATTTTTTTACCGGGACAAAATCCGTTTGAACCACAATCTCCTGCCCTTCTTTCGAAAGAGTATAATCTACGCATTTCTTGACTAACCCTTGAGGCTCTCCGTTGGTATATAAATAGAGCGGACGGGAGATCGGGTATTTGCCGCTAACCACATTTTCAATCGTCGGATCAATATAAGGGGATTTTTCATCGCTAGCCACCTGAACCGGTTTTTGCTTGGAGCTGATATAACCCATGCCGTAATAACCGATTGCCCCAGAATTATGCGCCACCTCATCAGCAATGGCCTGCGAAGAGGACAATAACAAAGCTCCCGGAGCAAACTCATCTTTACGGTTAGGGTCATTATTTCTGAGCACATGCTCTTTAAAATAAACATGGGTGCCGGAATTAACCTCCCGGGAAAGAATAACGATCTTCTGATCCGCCCCTCCGACCTCTTTCCAGTTAGATATCTTACCGGAAAAAATATCCGCTAATTGCTTAAGGGTAAGCTTGCTTACCGGATTGGCCGGATTAACCACTACCGCCAGGCCGTCTAAAGCAACCTTAATCTCATGCGGATTAATCCCTTTTTGTTTGGCTAAAGCAATCTCTTTATTTTTAATATCTCTTGAGCTCATGGCAATATCGCAGGAGCCGCTGATTAAGCTGGACAATCCGGTTCCTGAACCGCCGCCGGTAACCGCGACAAAATTCTGCGGATTCTCCTCCATGTATTTCTCTGCCCACGCCTGGCCCAGGTTAACCATCGTATCTGAACCTTTGATCTGTATGGAATTATTATTTCTTGCCCCCTCAGCCGATACGGCAAATAGAAAAACAGATAGAATAATCAATCCTTTTTTAAACATATTTCCTCCTTAGATTATTTAAGCATTATTATATCTTACTAAAGGCAGGTTGAATGTTAAATTTGTGTAAAATTTAAAAGGCTAACTTAACCTTAGTCCCCAGGATATTGGCATCTGTCCACTGCGTTGCGCCTTTGGTGCTCTGCAGCATATAATAAATCTCGCCTTTGAGGTTTTTCGTAAAGGAGATGCCTGCTCCGGCAGAAAACCTGTTTTTGTTTAACGTCTGGCTGTTGTCAAAAAGGACAAAGATTTCATCCGACAGGTATGGCTGAATCGCAAGTTTGGTGAACTTCCAGGGGGCTTTAACGGTAAATTTGTTACGGTAGGTCCAGGTATCTTTTTTGTTATATTCGAAATGGTTATATTCTAAGCGGGAGCGGTCATCGAATTTAAATCCTCCCAGCTCCCAGAATAAAGTAGCGTTAAGGTTGGGTTGGTTTTCAACTAAAAATTTACCACTAGATTTTGAAAGCACATGCCGGTATCCGCCGCCGACACTAAGATATTTCTGCAAATTATATAAAAACCCGATATCGTAATGCTGGTAATAAAATTCTTTAGCACCACCGCCCCAGCGAAACTCCTGTTCCAGGACGATCTTGGCATCCTGGCTTATTTTGAACTCTTCGCTATCCGTATTCCAAACCTGGAAATCACCGTCATCATAAGCTAAAAGAGGGCTTGTGAAATAGATAATTGCTCCGGCGATCAATAAAATTATTTTCTTCATCAGGATTATTATACTCTAATGCGGCAGGCTGTAAACAATCAAGTATGATTTTGGTTCTCCGGATGGTGCTTGACCACTTTTGCCTCTACCATATAAATTACATCTTCAGCAATATTAGTAGCATGATCGCAGATGCGCTCAAGGTGGCGGGCGGCCAACAACAAAGGGATAGCGCGCGGGATAGTAGATTTATTCTTGGAGATATAATCATTTAGCAGCTCCTGCTGTACTAAATCGCATAAACGATCGGCTTCTTGCTCAGAAGCAATTACTTTTCTGGCTATCATCGCATCTTTATCCACAAATGAATTTATAGAATTACGGGTCATCTCCTGGGCGATCAGAGTGAGCTTAGGAATATCGATCAGCGGCTTAAGCAGGGGGAAATCCGCCAGTTCCAACACACGTTGCGAAATATCCACAGCCAAATCCGCCATCCTCTCCAGATCCGTAGAGACTTTCATGGCCATCGTAATAAAACGTAAATCTACAGCCATCGGCTGCCGTAAAGCTAATAAATCCAGGCAGGCTTCATCAATTTTCAATTCCTCCCGGTCAATCATCCGGTCATTACCGATTACCGATTGAGCTTGCAAACGATCAAGCTGCTTAAGCGCTTCAACCGAATTAACAATTGCTTTCTCGACTAGATCCCCCATTCCCAGGATATTATTTTTTAAATCTGCTAACTCCAGATCAAGATGCCTCTCCATGCTCAACCTCTTTAATTAACGATTCTACTTTTTCTCTGATTAACTCCCGTGTTTTTCTGAAATACTCACTATCTTTACCCTGAGGGTCATCAATCTGCCAGTCCAAATGCTTGCGGGCAGGGACAAACGGACAGAGATCCCGGCAGCCCATCGTAATCACATAATCAAATTCCCTTATCCCTAAATCCGAAAAACCCTTAGATTTCGCCCCGGAGATATCGACCCCGGCCTCCTGCATAGTTTTTACTGCATCCGGATTAACCTTGCCGCTGGGCCTGGATCCAGCGCTGTAAGACTCAATCCTACCCTTACCTAAGACTTTGGCAAAACCCTCCGCCATCTGGCTGCGGCAGGAGTTTTCAACACACACAAAGAGCATCTTTTTCATTTATCCAAACCTCCCGGTAATATAAGCTTCAGTCTTTTTATCCTGCGGGGCAGTGAAAATATCCGGCGTCTTCCCGAATTCCACCAATTCACCCAATAGAAAGAATCCGGTATAATCTGAAACCCGCGCCGCCTGCTGCATATTGTGCGTAACGATCACTATAGAATACTCTCTCTTTAACTCCATAATCAACTCTTCTATTTTAGCAGTCGATATCGGGTCCAGGCTGGCACACGGCTCATCAAACAAGATTACCTCCGTTTCAACAGCCAGGCAGCGGGCAATACACAAACGCTGCTGCTGGCCGCCGGATAATTTTAAAGCGCTCTCCCCCAGCCTATCTTTTACCTCCTCCCAGATCGCCGCTTTCTTTAAAGAATCCTGGACCTTCTGCTGAATAAAATCTTTGTCTTTGATACCGTTAACTTTTAAACCATAACTGATATTCTCAAATATGCTTTTAGGGAAAGGGTTGGGCTTCTGAAAAACCATCCCCACCCTTCTACGGATATCCACGGCGTCTACCAGCGGGCTGTTAATCTCTAAATCATCAAGATAAATTCTCCCGCAAAGCGCAGTGTGCGCCACCAATTCATTCATCCGGTTAAACAGGCGGATAAAGGTAGACTTACCACAGCCGCTGGGGCCGATCATTGCAGTAACTTTATTAGCATAAACATCTAAGTTAACATTTTTCAGCGCCTGGGCCTTGCCGTAAAAAAAATTTACATCCTCAGCCCGCATTTTTACCTGATTATCCATGTATAATCCTTTGTCTTTGGCGCAAAAATATCGCCGCCCCCGAAATCAATAATACTAAAAACAAAAGCACTAAACTGCATCCGTAAGCAATCGCTCTTTGCTTATCCGGATGCGCCCCTTCGGTCATTAACGCATAAATATGATAAGGCAAAGCCATTACTTCAGAAAACACAGATTTGGGATAGCCGCGGGTATAAAAAGCGGCGGCGGTAAACAAAATCGGAGCAGTTTCACCAGCTACCCTTCCAATACTTAAAATTACCCCAGTAAGTATCCCGGGTAAAGCAGTAGGTAGAACAATATTTTTGATCGTTTCCCATTTTGTTGCACCTAAAGATAATGAAGCCTCCCGCACTGACTGCGGCACAGCAACCAACGCTTCCTGGGCTGAGGAAATAATCATCGGCAGGGCTAAAATCCCCAGGGTCAGACTGCCGGAAAGAATTGAGACTCCAAAACCAAAGAATTTAACAAATACTGCTAAACCGAATAACCCGAAAACTACCGAAGGCACTCCGGCCAAATTGTTTATACTGATCCTGATAATATTTACCACTATACTTTTGGGCGAATATTCACAAAGATATACCGCACAAGCAAGGCCAAGCGGAATGGCAAAGACCATCGCGCCAAAAGTAATATAAAATGTCCCAACAATCACCGGAGCGATCCCGCCTTTAGTCATCGCCGAATACGGCGCCTGCGTAAGGAAATTCCAGCTCAACACCCCGAATCCACGGACAGTAATAAAATATATAATCGACCCTAAAGCAAAAAGGGTGGCCGCCATACAGCAAAATAAGCTAAAAAAACCTAATTTTTGCGAGATTTTGTTCTTCATCCGCTTAAACCCAATCTAATCCTGAAACGCCGGCTGATTACTTCAGCAACAATATTAAACAAAAATGTAACCAGAAATAAAATGAGAGCAATTGCAAACAACGCATGATAATGTGCTCCACCCATCGGCGCCTCCCCCATCTCAGCGGCAATCGCGGCGGTCATCGGCCGCACCGGCTCTAAAAATGTGCGCGGGATAACTGCAGCTCCTCCGGCAACCATTAATACGGTCATTGTCTCGCCAATTGCCCGGCTCATACCCAAAATTACAGCCGTAGAAATACCAGAACCGGCCGCCGGAATAACTACCCGGGTTAAGGTCTGCCAACGGGTTGCCCCGACGGCAAAAGACGCCTCGCGGAAGGAAAGCGGGACATAATTTAACGCATCTTCGGCAATACTGCATACCGTAGGAGTAGCCATGATCCCCAGAATAATACTGGCATTTAAAGCGGTCAGCCCTGTCGGCAGATGGAATACCTTCTGTAAGAATGGAGTAAGGACCATCATCCCGAAAAAACCAAAGACTACTGAAGGGATACTGGCCAATAATTCAATTACCGGTTTAAGTATGGCTTTCTGGCAGGAGCCGGCTAATTCATTCAGGTAAAGAGCGCTGCCTACCCCCAAGGGCAGGCAGACGATTACGGCTCCCAGAGTAACCCAGGCAGAACCCAGAATTAAAGGCAATATTCCAAATTCTGCCGGGCTATAAGTCGGATACCATTTCCGGCCAAGGAGAAATTCGCTAAAACTTACTTTACTAAATATC
>CAZEBD010000073.1:0-725 GCA_964510625.1 uncultured Planctomycetales bacterium | reverse complement strand
CATTATGCCGACCAAAAAAAACAGCGAGGCAAAAGCAAGGACAGCGAAGATATTCTTATATAGTTTTTCTTTAAAACGCCCCAACTTCACGGTTTATTTCTTCTCCCGGATCCCCACAAAGCCGTCCTCCTCGACTAATTTCTGCCCTTCATCACTTAAGATAAAATCAAGATAATCTTTAATTGCGCCCTGGGGCTTGCCGTTAGTATACATAAAGAGCGGCCGGGTAACCGGGTATTTACCTGAGACCACCGTTTCCCGAGAAGCAACCACTCCGTTTAACTCCAAAGCTTTCACGGAAGGCGAAATAAAACCTAACCCCACATAACCGATAGCTCCCGGAGTGCCGGCGACGGTAGTGGCTACTGCCTGGTTAGACGCCTGCATTAAAGCATCTGAACGGGTCTTGTTACCTTCCAATACCAAAGTTAGGAAAGCCTCAAATGTACCGCTGGAAGTATCACGAGAAACCACCACAATCTTTTCATCTTTACCGCCTAAACGCGACCAGTTGGAGATATTGCCCGTAAAAATATCCTTAACCTGCTGCTTAGTTAATTTGCTGATTTGGTTGGCCGGGTTAACAATTACCGCTAAACCATCCATGGCGATGATATTAGCAGTAGCATCCACCCCGTTATTCACGGCCTTATCCAACTCCGTATCCTTGATCGGACGAGAAGAATTGGCAATATCACAATTTTTATCCAAAAGGGAAGCTATAC
>CAZEBD010000072.1:1248-6291 GCA_964510625.1 uncultured Planctomycetales bacterium | reverse complement strand
AGTAAAATTATATTGAACATACTTGGTTCCTGCCTTTTTCCTTAGCTTTATACATGGCTTTATCGGCCAGCTGCACCAGCTCATCCTCGTCTTTAGTATCCAGCGGAAAACTGGCCACTCCGATAGAAACGGTAACTTGCGTCGGCTGGCGGCGCAGCATGACTTTTTCTTTCTGAATCCTCTGGCGCAATTCATCGGCAATCAAAATCGACCGTTTTTTATCGATACCCGAAAACATGACTAAAAATTCCTCGCCTCCGAAACGGCACAACAAAGGGTTGAATTGGTTTAAGACCTCTTTTAATAATCCGCCCATTCTTTTCAATACCAAATCCCCCAGGATGTGCCCGAATTTATCGTTGTATTGTTTAAAAAAATCGATATCGATCATCATTAAAGACAGGTGTTGATCCAGCCGCTGACAGCGCCGGGCCTCACCCTTGAGCCGTTCGATAAAATAAGTACGGGTATAGAGCGAAGTCAGGTCATCATGAATAGCCAGATCCTGGGTTTTCTGAAAAAGCAGGCTGTTTTCTAAAGCCATTGCCCCTAAATCCGCAACCAGGGCAAGCAGCCTTAAATCATCCTGATTAAAAAATACGCTTTTTTTATTTTCTAAACGCAGAAGCCCCAATAAAGAATTGTTGCTGATCAACGGCGAGCTGATCAAAGACTGCGCGGCGCGGGAATCCCGGGCTTTGATGCTGCCGGAATCAAAACGAAAATCATTTTTCAAATCCTCGATGATCAACTGCGTGGAATGGCGCAAAACCCACTGATCAAAAATATCCCCTTCTTTGGAAAGCACAACCAGGTCACTATCCTCTTTAATCGAATACACCAGGCTTAATTTCTGATACTGGTTATCCACCAGGTAAAATAAAGTAATCCCCGAACTATTGGCGATCAATGTGTAGGCCGATGAGCTTAACACGCGGATAACCGCGTCTAACTTCAGATTACGGTTTAAGTCTTCGATCAACTTTTTCAGATTACTGTAACGGGTGATCTTGGCTTTCAATGCCAAATTGTGCTCTTGGCGGCTTTTATTTTCCGCGTCGATAACATTGATCCCTTCCTGATGGTTACCCGCTTCGGACTGGCTGATAATTATTTTTTCAGAATAAAACTTAAAGAAAAAGAAAAATACGGCAAAATTTACCAGAAAAAAAATGATTAAATATAGCGGATGGATTTTTTGGCGGAAAAAAACAGAATTGACTAACAGGACCAGCAGCGCAGCAGCCAGTAAATACAGCCAGATCTTTTGGCGAATGTTTATCTGTTGCATTTAGATTATTTGTTTAAGGGTGTATTAAAGAAAAATCAACAAATCGTTTCTTCGGTATTTTTATCAAAGAAATGCACCTTGCTCATATCAAAGACCATATCCATCTCCTGATTGACCTTAGGACGGTCATGCGCGCTGACCCGGGCGATAAAGGTATGTTTGCCGGTGTTTAAATACAAATAGACCTCTGAACCCATCGGCTCAAACACCTCACAGTTAACCCGGACAATATTTTCCGGCGGGGCCTGAGAAACGAACAACTTATCGTAAATATTTTCAGAACGGATGCCAAAGATTATTTCACGGTCGGCGTAATTGGCCATTTTTTTATACATATCTTCCACCAGTTTAACCTGGATCCTGCCTTCGTCAAAATAAAGCTTGCCGTCTTTTTTGATTACCCTGCCCTGCATAAAATTCATCGGCGGGGAACCGATAAAACCGGCCACAAATTTATTTTTGGGATGGTCATAGACATCGATCGGGTCGCCTAACTGAGCGATTAAGCCTTCTCTCATTACCGCAATCCGGTCCCCCATAGTCATCGCTTCCACCTGGTCATGGGTAACATAGATAATCGTCGTCTGCAGACGGATATGCAGCTTATGGATTTCCGTGCGCATCTGTACGCGCATCTTAGCGTCTAAGTTGCTTAAAGGCTCATCGAATAAAAAAACCAGGGGTTTTCTGACGATCGCCCTGCCTACCGCCACCCTCTGGCGTTCCCCGCCGGATAATTCGGGCGGTCGCCGGTTGAGCAGTCTTTTGATCCCCAGGATCTCCGCTGCCTCATTGACCCGCTGGTTGATCTCCTGCCGGGGAATATGCCTAAGCCTTAAACCAACTGACATATTTTGCTCAACCGTCATATGCGGATAAAGGGCGTAGTTCTGAAAAACCATGGCAATATCCCGGTCTTTGGGAGGAACGCCATTAACTCTTTTATCGCCGATATAAATATCCCCAGAGGTGGCTTCCTCTAAGCCGGCGACCATCCTTAAGGTCGTGGACTTACCGCAGCCGGAAGGCCCGACCAGGATCATAAATTCTTTATTTTCAATGCCTAAGTTTAGTTTATTTACTGCGGTGATGTTGCCGGGGAAAACCTTAGATACATCTTTAAGGCTTACTTGCGCCATTAAACTGCTCTCCTAAAAAACCTGCACGGTTAGACAAAATCAAGCTAAATACTCAAGCAACTGGCTTAAAGTATCCTTCATGTTTTTACGGTGCACGATCATATCGATTAACCCATGATCAAGCAAAAACTCTGAACGCTGAAAACCTGAGGGCAGTTTCTGCCGGATCGTCTGTTCGATTACCCGTGGTCCGGTAAAACCGATCAGAGCATTGGGTTCAGCTATGATAATGTCGCCGACCCCGGCAAAAGACGCCATGATCCCGGCCATCGTGGGATTAGTCAGAACAGAAATGTAGGGCAGTTTAGCTTTATGGTGGTAGGATAGTGCCGCGCAGGTTTTGGCCATCTGCATCAGGCTGAACAACCCTTCATACATCCGGGCTCCGCCGCCGGATCCGGAAACAATAATCATCGGCAGCTTATTTTTCGTAGCGTATTCAATCGCCCGGGTAATCTTCTCTCCGACTACCGAACCCATAGACCCCATGATAAAACGTGAATCGGTAACCGCTAATACCGCATTCTTTCCTTTGATCTTACCGCTTCCGGATACTACCGCATCCTTTAACCCGGTAGCCTCCTGGTCCTGTTTCAGTTTATCTTTATAGGTCTTGGGGCCTTTAAAATCCAAAGGATCACCAGAAACCATATCCTTATCGAATTCCTCAAAGGTCTCTTTGTCAAAGATTAAAGCAATACGCTCATATGCGGTCAGACCGAAATGATAGTTGCATTTAGGGCAGACTTTTAGATTCTCCTCCAGGGTTTTATTATAAAGGGTCTCAGAGCACTCTTCACATTTAGTCCATAACCCATCCGGGATCTCTTTTTTCTTCAGGCGGACGATGGTGTATTTAGGTTTACCGAACAATGCCATCTTTATTCCTTGTCTAACTGATTAACCACCAGGCCCGAAAGGACCTTAGGATAGAAATAGGTGGATTTAGGCGGCATTTTATTGCCGCTGGTAGCAATATTAATGATCTGCTGGATTTTGACCGGATTCAGGAAAAAAGCGATCTTTAGCGGGTCGTAATCGACTTCCTCCATAAGCTCTTCCGGATCCGGGCTGTATTTGATCGAAGATAAATTCTCTAAATCTAATTTAAGGATATTTTTAAAGACCAGGTAATTAAGGATCGCCACATCCAATACCCGGTATTCTTTAGGCTTATCGGCAATCAATTTATCAAGCATTTTGACGTTCTTAAGACGCAGGAGAAAATATTTTTTATCTTTATACAAGCCAAGTAAATGCTCGGTGCAGCCGGCCTTCTGCAAAAGGAAGAAAAAACGTGTCCGGTCCTTAAATTCATCCACGTCAAAATACTCTTTGGCTGCGGCGATAAAACCATCCAGGTCTAAGCGCGCCTCCAATTTCAGCAACCGGTGGATAGGCAAAATCGACAACCCCCGGTAATCCGTATTAGTAAAATAAGACAGGCAATAGTTAAAATCCTCATCCCCGGTAAATTTAGCGCCCAATTTTTCCCGCATCAGGTCACGGTAAGCGCAGGAGACTTCATAGCGGTGGTGGCCGTCAGCAATAAACATGCTTTCGCTATTCATGCTGCTTTCGATCATTTTCAGGGTATCCGGATCATTCAGACGCCATAATTTATGCAGGGTCTTTTCATCATCCGTTACCTCGATAAAAGGTGCTTGAGCCGGGATGACCCGGCTAAAGATACGCTGAATAATCCGTTTTTTATCCAGAAAAACGATAAAAATCGGGCTGAGGTTTGCCTTGACCTGTTTGACCAGTTTAAAACGGTCAAGCTTAGCGGCATTATGGGTATTTTCATGGCCAAAGACACTGGAACTCTTTTCATCCCCCAGGCGCAGCAATGAAATAAAACCCAGGCGTGTTTTTTTCTCACCGCGGATGACATACTGCTGGCTGTAAAAATAAACCGCTGGAGACTCATCCTGAATCAGAACCTGCTCCTTAATCCAACGGCGGAATATTTCTCCTGCCCGGCGGTATTTATCATCACCGGGTGCATCTTTAGCTAAAAGTATCCGGATAAAATTATGCAGAGAACGCTCATGGAGGAGATCCTGGGCAGCCGGAGAGATCACGTCATAAGGAGGACAGACAACCAGCTTGAAATCACCGATCACCTGCGGGTTGTACACCAACCCCCTGAATGCTTTTGTCTTACTGGTCATGATTATTTCTGGCTAAATATGTTAATTTTAGGCTTGGAGAGATATTTTACCATAAAAAATTTTAAAAACAATAAATTAAAGCCGATTATTTATGCCCCGGGCAGCCGGCGCAGCTATTGCCGGTTTTAGGGCAAGCAGCAGGGACAGGATGATCTTTTAGCTGAGATGGCTTTTTGTAATCCGTAGCGTAAAAACCGGAGCCCTTAAAAATAAACGCGCCGGCGCTGCTGATCGCCTCCCACTCGAGCTGCCCCTCGAGGTGCTCGATGGCCGCGATGGGGCGGCCGGCGGCGACGCGCCCGACGATCGGGATGCCGCGGTCGCGCCGCACCACCGAGACCGGCATCAGCCGCCTTCCGTCCCGGATCAGGAAGCCCTTCTGGACGAGCGCGTCCAGGTGTTGCGCGACGGTCGCGACCGACTGCAGGCGGAACTGGCG
>CAZEBD010000072.1:0-1238 GCA_964510625.1 uncultured Planctomycetales bacterium | reverse complement strand
ATCCCAATCTCCGGCGCTGCTGATCAGTTTTTTTAATTTTTTTCCGCACTTTGGGCATTTACTCTTAGGTTTAGCGGTAATGCTCTGCAATATCTCAAACCTGTATTTACAGGATGTACATTCATACTCATAAGTAGGCATCTTAACTATCTCCCTTTGGCCCTTAAATCTTCACCGTTTAGGCGGGCAAACTCCTCAATCAGCTGTCGCTGCTGGGCGCTCAGCCGGGAAGGAATTTCGATCTCCACCCTGACTAATTCATCCCCGATATCCCGGGAATGCAGATCCGGCAGCCCCTTGCCCTTAATCCGGAAGGTCCGGCCGCATTGTGTGCCGGCGGGAATTTTCATCGTCAGTTTACCGTCTAAAGCCGGGACCTCTACCTCTGCCCCCAAAACTGCTTTGGCCATACTGATATGGATAGAAGTCGCGATATCATTATGGTGGCGCGTAAAAACCGCATGTTCCCTTAATTCTATTGCCACATATAAATCTCCGCGGCTATTGACTCCGGCCTCCCCCTCACCGCGCACGCGCAATTGAGAACCGTTATCCACCCCAGCTGGGATCTTTACTTTTATTTTTTTAGTGACCTTGACCCTGCCTTCCCCCCGGCATTCCGGGCAGAAAGAAGAAATGATCGAACCTTCTCCGCCGCAGCGAGAGCAGGTCTGGGCCATCTGAAAAAAACCATTAGAAACCACTGTCCGCCCCTGTCCTTTGCATTGAGGGCAGACCGATCTTTTAGTTCCGGGTTTTGCTCCGCTGCCGGAGCAAACCGCGCAAGTTTCATAACGGGGAACGGTAATAACCCTCTCTACTCCGGTAGCCGCCTCCTCCAGGGAAATATCGATAGCGATTTGCAGGTCCCGGCCGCGCCTTCTGGATCCGGAGCGGGAATGCCCGGAGCCGGAAATATCAAACCCCAAATCCCCAAACAGCTCCTCAAAGATACTCCCTCCGCTAAAACCACCACCTCCGATATCCCTAAAAATACTGCTAAAATCGGCTCCTTTAAAAATATCCTCCTGAGCGTATTTCTGATCGATACCCGAATGCCCGTATTGATCATAAAGCTGCCGCTTGGAAGAATCTGAAAGCACAGCGTAGGCCTCGGAGATTCCTTTAAATTTCTCCTCCGCCGCTTTCTTTTGGTCCGCAGGCACGCGGTCAGGATGAAATTTAAGGGCCATCTCACGATAAGCCTTCTTAATCTCATCCAGAGTTGCGCTCCTGGA
>CAZEBD010000071.1:0-6313 GCA_964510625.1 uncultured Planctomycetales bacterium | reverse complement strand
CGGTCATTTAAGTTCGCGTGGCGATAAAAGCTTGCACCAGGCGGGCCGGTTTATAAGCCAGTTTAGTCTTGCGTAAATTCTCCAATCCGGAGTCATCCATAATGTTGATGTACTTATAATTTTTTAATTCCTGGCAATACCGGCGGAAAATAAATTGCGCCAGGCCCTTGATCCCCAGGTCGGTTATCTCATAAAGTATGCAAAAAGTTTCGGGATTGAGCCGATAGCCAAAACTAAAAGCCTTGATCTCTTTATTTATCCTAACCGCAATCCCCTGCAGGCCCAACGGTTTATAATTAGCCAGTGCGCTCTTGAGCACCTGAAGGCTATCGCTAAGCATTCCGCAATACAGATCATCATTACTCATAGCCTTGCGCTGCCCGGCCCAAGCATCAAATAAATCCAGGCAGGCTTGCCTGTCGGCTAACTTAAGTATACACCAATCATAATCACAGTGCTTAATAAAATAATTGCAGGAGGCGCGCTGGGATTTAAATTTATTGCCTTTGAGCAGCGCCAGTTCGCTGCGCAAGCATAGGTAATCCGGATATTTCTCAGAGCAGCGGTATCCCAGGGCCCGGTAATGCTCTATTTGTTCTTGCGGGATGTTTTCAATGCGCGAAACATCCTTATTCTTATTGAATCCGTCCATCACCGCAAAAGCCTTGGCGATAATTTCAGAGGAAGGATTTTCTGCCAACGGCGGCAGGAACATAAAACAACCGATGGAGTCGCGGAAGAACACGCAAGGGAACTGCTCAATTTGTGCCCAGCTGATATCATACAGCGGACTCCAGATATAAATATTGGCAAAAGAAAATGCCGCCAATTCCCGGCTCAGGCGGTTAAGGTAACGGTTAAATAACGGCTTATCTCTTAAAGATAGTTTATTTAATTTCATGGGGCAGGTTTAATTCCGCCACTTCCCTGACCTCTTCATAGGCCTGGATAATCTGGGGATTCTCCTGAAGCATCTTGCGCAACGGGGCAGAATTAAGGTACCCTGTCAGGTAAGCAATATATTCCTGGGCTTCCGGGCTGTCTATTTTTTCATAAACATACGGACAATTTAAATCTACCGTCAATAAAACCCTGTCTTTACGTAAATTGATCAAAAACGGATAAAGCTGGCATTCAAACGGCCGTAAATTATAAATCTGGCAGCGATTATCCGCCACAGACAAAAACGGGCAGATAAAACCCTCGCCCAAGGGATTGGCAACCGGCTGCAGCCGCCGGTCCGCGGTAATTGAAGCCGCAGGGATACCCGGCCTATCCGCTAATTCCTGAATCTCTTCATACAGGAGGCAAGGGCTCCAGACCGAATCCTCATCTTTAAACCGGCAGCAACCGGTGCATTTCAGGCAAAACTCTTCGGGCACAAATTGTCTGATCACTTCACCACGCTCCCCAATTTCAGTATTTTATCCGGGCTGACTACAGCCAGGGTCAGATCGTCAGACCCGGCTAAAATCATCCCCTGGCTCTCTACTCCCCGCAGAACTACCGGATCCAGGTTATCGACTACCACTACGTGTTTGCCGACTAACTCTTCCTTTGAATAATAGTTCTTAATCCCGGCGACGACCTGTTTCTGCCGGTCACCCAGGTCCAGGATAAGCACAACCAGCTTATCCGCATTCGGATGGTCATTGGCCTCTTTGATCCGGGCTATCCTTAACTCTAATTTCCTGAAATCTTCAATTGTGGCCATCTCTTTCTCCTTAGAATTTTAATTCCACATAGAACTCCAGCTGATAGGCATTGTTGACGCTGCCGTCACCGCGTAAGAATGGGCTAAAAGGGCTGCCGTCTGTATCATCGCGCCGCTCTTTATAGTATTTTCCCGGAATAAAATATCCTCCTAAAAAACCTACGGTCAGGTGGTCATTGACCAGGTAATCGACATAGACATCCGTCTCCCAACCCAGGTCCCGGGAAAGATACCGGCTGACTCCGTCTAAAGTACCTACCGGGCGGTTAAATGCCCTTAAATAATAACCGTAGAGGCTTACACAAAGTTTATCCGTAAAATTATAATCAAAACCCAAAGAAGGCATAACCAGATTTTCAAAATCTCCGGCAGAATATGTACCCGGCCGCGGAACTCCGTAATTCAGGCCATAACCGCCTCCCATGGTGATAATCGGAAGCATGTTGACATTACTGGTGCTGACGGCGTCGCTTAAATTTTGGTTCGTCGGGGAAGAATAACTAAACGCCCGGTTCTTCCCGGAAACTAAAAGCTCATCCGGATTCCCGGCCATATCTAAGGTGGCCTTATTCCCGGAGCAGAATAAAAATTGCAGCTCCGGGACAAATTTACCCAAAGTATAACTGGCCCCGGAATAAAACATGTAACCGGTATGTTGGATATTCTTATACTGGCTATCCTGGCTTTTAGCATACCCAAAATTACGAGCCGCCTCTAATTTTAAGCTGAAATTATCTGTGGCATACTCCCAGGCGGTGCCAAAGGTTCCCAACAGATCCCGGTTTACCGGAGCCGCATATAAATTATATCTTTTCCCATTAGAGGTATAATCTGCCAGCATCCCGACATAGGGCCAGAAGGTTTGATGGCCGGTGGTAATCTTCAGATCGGTAGCAAAAAAATTAGCGGCATTGGGTTCATATTTCTGCCCCTGCTCCTCTTCCTGCGGGATGTGCGGGCCTAAAAGATTTTTATAAACAAAATCCGGGCGGGCGTAATACAGGCGCCAGGTAGTATCCTGGTTTTGGTAATATAAAGTCGCGCCGTAATTTTCATATCCGCCGTTAAGGCTAAAGCCGTTGCCGACTTCATAAATATAAAGTCCGGTTTTAAGTCCGAAATTTCCCCAAAGTTTATGATCCAGCCAAAACTCCTCCACCTGCGGGAGAAGCTCGGCATTACGGTAGCTCTCGATGCGGCCGCCGGAGGTAATCAGCGTATTATGGACAAATAACGGGGCGTCATAATCATAGGGACCATTACGCTCAAACTTAATAAAAAATTCACTCCCGGAATTCTTAAATTCGGCATCTAAAGCAAAACCGTAATCAATGCCCAGGTAAGTAACGTGATCATCCTTATTGTGGCTGTCTAAACCCACCACATTCTTCATGGAAACCAGGTCCGTGCGCAGGTAAGCATCTAACCGCAACCCCAGTTGTTCGGTATTGAGCAGTTCATAACCCTGGGCCGCAGGAAGCAGGCCCAGGAATAAAATTAAACACAGCCAGATTTTATGCATAATTAAGATATGGTAACATCCGGGAAAGAAAAACTCAAGGCAAAACAACCGGGCAACAATCTACCCGGGCCGGGTTTTACGTCCAACCAGTCGAACAGTTTTCTGATTTGCTTTTGCTGCTGCGGTAAATTCCCAGTTATCCAAAGGCGTTTTTGTTAATGGTGTGAGTAAGCAGGTGTTCAGGATCTGGGGCATCAATCTCCTGAATCAGGAGGTTAAACAACAGCTGTGAGATGTAAACTGGCGGGGCCGACGAGATTCGGACTCGCGATCTCCTCCGTGACAGGGAGGCGCTTTAAGCCAGGCTAAGCTACGACCCCAAATTGAGAATTTAAATTCTAACCCAAAACCTTAGTTTTAGCAACAGGTTTTTATTAAAATGGTGGGCGATAGAGGAGTTGAACCCCTGACCTTCTGAATGTAAATCAGACGCTCTAACCAACTGAGCTAATCGCCCCGATCTTTTACTGCTAAAAATTGAAATTAAGCCCCGGCAAATTTGCCCAGAATAATCAGGGTAAAAACCATTACAAAAAGGGCGACCGTTTCCACAATTCCCAAAACAGCCAGATAATTTCCGAACCCTTTACCGGTCTCACCCATCGCATCGCAGGCGCAAGCCGCACACTTACCCTGATAAACCGCGGAAAGCCCGATAGCTAAGCCGGCGAATGCGCCGATGCCCCATAAATAATGGCCTTTGGCGGCCAGCTCAAACATTTTAGTCATGACAATATTACCATAG
This sequence comes from uncultured Planctomycetales bacterium, assembly GCA_964510625.1. Lineage (GTDB taxonomy): Bacteria > Omnitrophota > Gorgyraeia > Gygaellales > Profunditerraquicolaceae > UBA6249. The sequence continues at coordinate 2,332 of CAZEBD010000071.1, read as the reverse complement.
ATCGTCTGGGTCAGAGGGGCTCCGACCAGGGCGACCAATAAAAAAGAGGCAGTTTTATTCTGCCCGAAACTTTTCTTCCAGGCCCCGATGGCCGCCATCCCGGCCATCCCGGCGCCGATCGCCGAGCCGCAGGCAGCTAAAGCGAAAACCAAGATCAAACCTAAGTCCTTAAACTGAACTAAAATCCCTGCATCCATATTCATTCTCCTTATTCTTCCTTACGGCCAAACGGTTGATAATTAAAACCGCTCCAGGTAACTCCCAGATGCCCGCAAAACTCTAAAACATTAAGCCGCACCCCATGAACCAAAACCGACATCGGGCCTAAAATGATGTTCAGTAAATGCCCGCAGACCGCGATTAAGCCGGCCGCAATTAAAGTTAAAACATTCCCCTGCTTAACTACCCCGGCAGCCATCCCATTAAACGCATCGGCAATCGCCACCCCGGCTAACCCCACAGCAAACAAGCGGATATAGGAAACCACGTCGGTAAAATTATTGACTAAGCTTAGGGCAATCGATCCTGCCCCGGCGCCGATACCCTTTAAAATATTTTTTTGCGGCGCGGTAAAGAATAAGACCAGGATCAGGCCAAAAATAATTAATTGATTCCCGAAGGCGGGGAAACCTTCCCCTAAAATCAAATTATTGGCCAGAAAAAATACCGCCCAGATAATCGAGATCCACCCCAGGTCCGCAAGGGCAGCCGGTGCCGGTGCTTTAAGCGCCAGGCGCCAGCCATGGGCCAGGGATAAATGTAAAGCGCCGAGAAAAAAACAGAATTTTTGGATAAAAACCGTGTCGGTTAATAACGGGACCAGCGGCTTAAAACCCATCTTTAACAGCCACTCCTGGCCGAAAAATGTCCCCGTCAGCAGCCCCCATATAATAGCGCAAAAACTTAGGATGTAAAAGAGAAAAAATACGCTTTTGTCTTTGATTTTAGCTTGGAATTTCTTATGCAGCCAGAAATTCAGCGCCAGATATACCAACCCATAACCGGCATCCCCGATGAGCATACCAAAAAAGATGCTGAAAAAGATAATAAATAACGGGCTGATATCCAGCTCACGGTAACCGGGAACCAGTTCCAGAAGTTTAAGCAGCGGCTTAATCACAGCAATCCAGGCCGGATTGCGCAATAACGTAGGGACATGATCTTCCTCTTCGGGCTTAACGGTAAAGATTCCCCAGCCTTTTTGCTTAGCCTGAAAGACCAGCCGGCCTTCGGACTCCGCAGGGATATACCCCTTGAGATATACCAGTTTTTCGGATTGGCCCATACCTTGCAATGCTTCAAAAAAGTTTTTTTTCTGGATTAAAGATTTTTTTTCCGCATGCAGTGCACCCAGATAGGCCAAATGCCCTTCTATCTGCTGCTTTAAGTTCAGGATGATCTGCGCATCTTCAGCCAGGCGGCGGCGCATCTGGGAAAGGGACATTTTAGGCAATTCCAACTCTTTAAAACTAAGCGAAAGTTCATTCCGGCTGAAAACGATGCAATTATCAACCGGCCCCTCTGAAAACAACGTTTTGACAATCAGCTCCGGGCTTAAATTCTTAAGCTCCCGGCGGGGGATCTGATAAAGCCGGCAGTAAATATTATTTTGCGCCAGCATTTTTATTTCCTGAGGATCAAAATCCCCCCAGGGGCGCCAGTAATCAATCCAGCCTTTGAGGGTTACGGCGTATTCTTTAAGCTGCTCTCTTCTTTTTTGTAAATCCACAATATGCTGAGAGAGTAAAATCGGGTCATTATGAGCCCGCAGGGAACCCGACGGAGCCGGCAGGCCCAGTGAGGAGAGGATCAACGCCGCCTGCTCTACTAAAGCTAATTTTTCATTTACGCTGTCCAGCTCCTGCCCTCCGGGAGGATTCAGATGCTCTATATGCAAAAGCCCTAAAGATGCCAGATCATTTAAAGCTAAGCGGGCATGGGCCTCCTGCAGGAATAAAAAAACTTTTTTCATGGTCACAATCATAGCACTGCCTCGGCTAAAATCTGCTCCTCAATCTTTCTTTTGGCGGTTTTACAGCGCCCGACGGCATTAGCCATCTGGTCCCCGATATAGATTTTGATCATCCGGATATTTTCCTGGGCTTCAGGGATCTTTACTTTTTCAAAAAGATTCACCCGCTGGGTGGTCACCCGTAATTCCCGGCGCAGAATATCGATGCCTTCGGCTAATACTGCCATCTCCCGGTTCAAGACGATGATCTCCCTTAAGTGCAAGATAGCGGTATCCAACCATAAAGGCGTCTGGAAGAGGTCGTATTCTTTTTCTTCGAATTCCGCCTTTTCAAATACCGGGATATCCACCCCGGCGATA
>CAZEBD010000070.1:1770-6376 GCA_964510625.1 uncultured Planctomycetales bacterium | reverse complement strand
TGGACATCCAGATTTTGCTTGACCATATAAATAACCATCGCTCCCATAATAATCAGGAGGTCACGGGAGATCACGATAAAACTTACCCAAAGCGGAAAACACAGGGGCAGCCGGCAGATGGGTGACAAAAATATAAAGGCACTCATCAACAAAAGCTTATCCCCCAGGGGATCCAAGATCAAACCGGCCTTGGACTGCAACTTAGCTTTTCTGGCAATATAGCCGTCTAAGCCGTCTGAAATAACCCCCAAAACAAAAATCGCCAGCGCCACCGTCCTTAAATAAGCCCTCTGCGGAGAATAAAACAGAAGGCAGGCGATAAAAAACGGAACGCTTAATATGCGAAAGGTCGAAATTTTATTGGCGATGTTCATTTAATTATTTTGATCCGCTGCGGCGGCCAATAGACAACCATCGCCTGACCCAGGAGGTTATCTTTAGGCACAAACCCCCAATAACGGCTGTCTTTAGATGTCGCCGAATTATCCCCTAAAACAAAGTAGCTGTCAAGCGGAACAATAATTTTTTCCCCGGGGCCGGCCAAATTGCCGCGGTTATAATAATAGATCTGGTTAAAAATTGATTCCGGCGCAGGCTGGTCATTAATATAGATGGAACCACCCCGGATCTCCACCACGTCCCCCGGAAGCCCGACTAAGCGTTTAATAAAATCTTTGCTTTTATCTTCCGGATAGATAAAAACAATCACATCCCCTCTTTTAGGCTCTTTAAATACCGGCAGGCGCCATTTAGTAAAAGGCACTTTTGCCCCGTAGATAAATTTATTAACCAGGATCAGGTCCCCTTCGATCAAGGTCATACGCATTGAACCGGTAGGGATCTTAAAGGCCTGGACCAAAAACGCCCGGATGACCATCGCAAATAAAAACGCAATAATGATCGATTCCACCCAATCGCGGACAACAGATTTCTTCTTAATGCTCATATTTTTAGAACCTCCAAAAATGCCTCTTGCGGTATTTCAACTTTGCCGAACTGTTTTAATCGTTTTTTCCCCTTTTTCTGCGTCTCCCAAAGCTTTCGCTTTCGGGTGATATCCCCTCCGGAGCATTTACTGGTGGCGTGTTTGCCTACCGGCCGGACTCTCTCGGAAGCCAGAATCTGGGTACCGACGGCCGCCTGGATCGTCACTTCAAAAAGCTGCCGGGGGATCAGCTCTTTAAGTTTAGAAACTAAAAGATGCGCCCTTTGCATAGCCTTGTCTTTGAACATCAACGAAGAAAAAGCATCGCAAACCTGGCTGTTCAAAAGAATATCCAGCTTGACTAATTTTGTCGGAAGATAATCTTTTACTTCATAATCCATCGATCCATAACCCCGGGTGATTGATTTCATCCGGTCGTAAAAATCCACGATGATCTCAGAAAGCGGGACGGAAAAAACCACCTTCACCCGGTCCTCGCCTAAGTATTCATTCGAAACAAATACCCCGCGGCGGCTCTTGGTAAAATCGCAGACGGCTTCGATGCTATCCACCGGCACGATCATTAAAAGATCGACAAAAGGCTCAAGTGCCTCGGCAATATCACCGGTTGCCCCTAATTTCATCGGAGTATCGACTTCTACCATTTGGCCGGTTTTAGTTTTAATCCGGTAAACAACGTTAGGGACAGTAAGAATAAGATTAAGATTATATTCCCGCTCTAAACGCTCCTGGACGATCTCCATATGCAAAAGCCCCAGAAACCCGCAGCGAAAACCCGTACCGAAAGACTGGGAATTTTCCGGCTCAAAAACAAATGAGGCATCAGAAAGCTTAAGCTTATCCATCGCATCGCGCAACTCCGGGAAATCCGCCGGGTTCACCGGGTAGATTCCGCAAAAAACCAGCGGTTTTACCTTACGGTAACCGGGCAGCGCCTGGGCACAGGGATTTTTCGGGTCGGTAATCGTATCGCCGATAATTACCTCCCTGGGGTCGCGGATATTGGCAGTAAAGTAGCCGACCTCTCCGCAGCTTAAAGACTCGACTGCGCAGTATTTTAAATTTTTAAAGACCCCCAGCTCTTCGATTTTATAGATCTTACCGGCATGGAACATCTTCAACTGGGTCTTGGGAGTGACCAGGCCGTCAATGATCTTCATAAAGACCACCACCCCTTTAAAAGCATCAAAACGGCAATCAAAGATCAGGGCCTTAAGCGCCCCGTCGCTATCTCCTCCGGGAGCCGGAATTATTTCGATGATCCGGTCCAGGATCTCGGTGATCCCCCGGCCTTCTTTAGCCGAAGCCAGGGTAATCTCATCCTCCTTAAAACCTAATACCGTCTGCACCTGGGATTTGACCCTGCCGACATCGGCCGAAATCAAATCTACTTTATTCAATACCGGGATAACTTGCAGATTATTTTCTAAAGCTAAATAATAATTGGCTACCGTCTGGGCTTCGATCCCCTGGCCGGCATCAACAACCAAAATCGCCCCCTCGCAGGCAGCCAGCGATTTGGATACTTCATAAGTAAAATCTACATGCCCCGGGGTATCGATGAGGTTTAAAATATACTCCTGCTTAAATTTCTCTGAATAATAATTCAGGCGCACCATCGAGGCCTTGATGGTAATCCCCCGCTCCTTTTCCAGCTCCATATCATCCAAAAGCTGGTCTCCTTTGTGCCTGCAATCGACCGCTCCGGTGACCTCTAAGATCCGGTCGGCCAAAGTAGATTTACCGTGGTCGATATGCGCAATGATCGAAAAGTTTCTTAAGTATGCCTTATCCATTATTGTTTAACCGCTAAAAACATCTTCTGGACTACTTCTTCGATAGAAAGTGAGGTGGTATCGATATAAACCGCATCCGGAGCCCGGCGCAAAGGCGAAGCCTGGCGCGTAGAATCGATTTTATCCCGGTTAGCTAAATCACGCGCGACTGCCTCCTGCGGTACATCCTGGCCTAAACCGGCTAATTCCTTAAAACGGCGCTGTACTCTTTCATTGCTTGAGGCATCGATATAAAATTTCTTTTCTGCCTGCGGAAAGACGACTGTGCCGATATCCCTGCCGTCTAAAACACAATTCCCCATCTTGCCCATCTCCCTTTGCATCCGGACCAATACCTGGCGCACCTGCTGGATCTTAGCCACATCCGAAACAAATTGCGTGATGCGCGCCTGGCGGATAGCCAAAGAAACATCCACCCCATCCAATAAAACCGATAGCGGACCATCCGGGTTATTCCGCAGCTCGATCTTTATACCGTTAGCCAGCTTAACAATCGCTTCTTCATCATCAATCGAAACATTATTCTCCAGGGCCTTTAGGGTCAATGCCCGGTACATCGCCCCGGTATCAATGTAAAGAAAACCAAGGCGTTTGGCTAAAATTTTAGCCACAGTACTTTTACCCGCGCCGGCTGGTCCGTCAATAGCAATGATCATCCTAATTTTTCTCGTTTTTTGTTGGCGGCATCCAAAATTTTTATCAGCCGGGTTTTGTTATTATTTTTTATGGCGAGTTTTAAAGCGGCAAGCTGCGATTGAAAAGCGGAAATAGCACCCAGAATGTTGGCGCGGTTAGTTAAAAAAATCTGGCTCCAGAGCCCGGCGGCGGAAACAGAAATCCGCGTAGTATCCTTAAGGCCGTTAGAGCCTAAAAACAGGCTTTTTTCCGGAACCGAGCTGATCAGTGAAAATGCCACGGCATGCGGAAGATGACTGGTAAATGCCAGGGCCCGGTCATGAGCTTTTGGTGAAAGCACCACATTTTTAGCACCCAGACTTTTCCAGAGCCGCTTGACTTTATTTAAGGCGCGGCGGTCAGTCTTAGGGGTAGGCGTAATCAGGCAGATTGAATCTTTAAAAATACCGTTTTTTAAATTAACCGCACCTTTTTTCTCTGAGCCGGCCAAAGGATGGCAGCCGACAAAATTAGGCATGAGCGTACTTAACTTAGAGACGATCCGCTCTTTAGTGCTGCCGACATCAATCACCAGGCAGTCTTTTTTTATTAACTTGGAAATTTCTCCGGCAAATTCCATGATCGTATCGACCGGAGTAGCTAAAATCACCAGATCCGCGCAGGAGACAACATCTAAGGAGCAGGCGACCTGGTCAATAGCGCCGGCTCTTTTAGCCAATTCGGCATTTCTACGGTTGCGGCTTAAACCGGTTACCTTAGCCGCTAATTGCTGCTTTTTTAAAGCTATCCCGATCGATCCGCCGATTAATCCCGTACCGATAATCACAACCTGATTAAACATTTTCATAGGATTTCTCTTTCTACAGCTCCGGCGACCCTCCGCAGCTGGCCGATTAAAGCAGAAAACTTTTCCGGGATAAGCGATTGCCCACCGTCGGACACCGCTTCTTCGGGGTGATTGTGCACTTCAATGATCAAACCGTCAGCTCCGGCAGCAACCGCGGCTTTGGATAATGCCGGCACCCATCCCCATTTTCCGGCGGCATGCGAAGGATCGACGATAATCGGCAAATGCGACAGCTGCTTAGCCACCGGAACGGCACTGATATCTAAAGTATTACGCGTAGAATCCTCAAAAGTGCGGATCCCTCTTTCACAAAGAATAACCGAGAAATTTCCGCCGCTGGCTATATACTCCGCCGACATAAGCATATCTTTTACCGTCGAA
>CAZEBD010000070.1:0-1760 GCA_964510625.1 uncultured Planctomycetales bacterium | reverse complement strand
TCCCCGTTTTAAGACCACCGGTTTTTTTGTCGCTCCTACCTCTTTTAAAAGGTTAAAATTCTGCATATTCCGGCAGCCAATCTGTAAAACATCAACATATTCGGCAACTAAATTTACATCCCGGCTATCCATCACCTCGCTTACCGTAACCAAACCTAATTCATCCCCAACCTGCTTGAGCATCTTCAGGCCGGCCTTGCCTAAACCCTGAAAACTATACGGAGAGGTCCGCGGTTTAAACGCCCCGCCCCGCAGGACGGTGGCTCCGGCGCTTTTGACCGCACGGGCAATTTCATATAAACTATCGATATTTTCAATGGTGCAGGGCCCGGCCATGACCACGATTTGGCGGCCGCCGACCTTTATGCCCTTACCCAGATCAATTACAGAGTTTTCTTTTTTAAATTCCCGGGAGACTAAGCGGAAGGGAGAAAGCACCGGGATCACATTTTCTACTCCCGGAAAGGCCTCTAAAGGAGTGACCCGTAAAACATCTTCCGGGCCGATCACTCCGATAATCGTCCTCTCACTACCTTTAGAAACATGCGGAGTCAACCCCAACACAGTGACCTTCTGAATAATATGGTCAATCTGCTCTGCGCTGGCCTCCGGCTTAAGTACAATAATCATTAAGAAATTCTCCTTACTTATCCGGAAAAAAAAGGACTTTCCGTAATACACGCAGGAATCTCTGATTTTCTTTTTGCGTGCCGATGGTCACCCGGATAAAATTCTTCAGGCCATACTGTTCCATGTCCCGGACAATTACTCCGAATTTAAGCATAGATTTAAATACCTGCCGGCTGTCGCGTCCGGTATCCACTAAAATAAAATTAGCCGTGGAAAGCACATAACCTAACCCCATCTTAGAAAGCTCAGTATAAATAAAATCCTTGCCCTCCAGGACTAAACGGCGGGTTTTCTTTAAAAATTCTTTATCTTCTAAAGCGGCCGCTCCGGCTATCTGAGCCAGGCAATTGACATTAAAAGGCTGCCGGGTTCTTTCCATAAAATTAGCCGCCTCCACCGAAGTAATCGCATAACCTAAACGCAATCCCGCCAGGCCGTAGTCTTTAGAAAACGTCCTTAAGACAATTACCTTATTTTTTTTCTTCAGGTAACTTAGCGTATCCGGGTAATCATCGACATCAATAAAAGCATTATAAGCCTCGTCAAAAACAACGATCGCCGTTTCCGGAAGAGCGTTTAAAAATTCAGTAACTTCATACTTAGTCACATAGGTGCCCGTGGGATTATTGGGATTGGCAATAAAAACTAATTTGGTTTTTTTATCAACCAATTTAAGCATTGCCCCTAAATCATATTTAAAATACCGCAATGGGGACTTTTTGACCCTGCGGTCATTAACCTGAGCAATGATCTCATACTCCAGGAAAGTCCCCTGCGAGGTGACAATATTTTCATCGGCTTCGACAAAAGTCTTAATGATCACATCGATTAATTCATCCGAACCGTTACCCAGCACAAAATTATCCGGCGACAGGCCGCAATACCGGGCCAGGCGCTTCTTCAAATAATAACCTTGCGCATCCGGATAACGATTGACCTGAGCCAGGGCCTTTTTCATCGCACTCACCGCCTTAGGAGAAGGGCCCAGCGAATTCTCATTCGAAGCCAGCTTAATTACTTCTTTTAAACCCAGCTCTCTCTTGGTCTCTTCGATAGGTTTACCGGGTACGTACGGGGAAACCTCCAAAACACTTTTGCGGACTAATGACTTTATTTCCAATTTATTCTCC
>CAZEBD010000069.1:0-6456 GCA_964510625.1 uncultured Planctomycetales bacterium | reverse complement strand
CAGTCCGGCAGGTATCTCCAGGCGGGTTTAAGGCTGGATTGGTAGGGACGGTTCTCAACCTAAAGCTAAACTGTCCCCTTTCATGGGATTTTAATTTGTTGACAAAAAAATAGGGGGGGATAAACTAATGACTAATGAAGCGAAATTATTCCCTCAGGCCAAATTCCTCGGTTAAATCTTTTACTTTAGTCGAACTCATCATCGTAGTGATCATCATCGGCATCCTTGCCGCAGTCGGCCTTAGTCAATACAGCCTGGTAGTTGAGAAAGCCCGCACCACAGAAGCTAGAGTACGTATAGCAGTGATGCGTAATTTTACATATCAATATTACCTGGAGAATGGTTTGTTAACCGGAATGACAAATGCTGATGTGGGCGTTGACAATACCTGCACATCCACCGACTTTTATAGGTACACTATAGGAGGTCCTGGTGTCTGGATAAATTTGTATGCGGTCAGGTGCGACAGCGGCGGTAAACCTCCTAATGCCTCCAGGGGGTACGATTACTATTTATCGTTTTGTCCGAGTACCGGGCAGAGCATCTGGCAATGCCGTTACCATGACGACGGTTCACCTTGCTTCGGCCTGCCAGCTTAATTGGCAAGTTGATTTTAAATAGGCGCCATTATACAATAATACCTATGTTTATCCATGCCGTTTTATTTATCGTTAAGCCCAAAGAGGCTGCCAAATACCGCCGAGATAGTTTAATGTGGGCCCGCCACACCAAAAAAGCCCCCGGCTTCTTAAGCTACCGGACAATGAAGCGCTTAGCAGAGACCGACCAGTATCTTTCAATATACCAGTGGAGGAAAAAAGCCGACCATGACCGTTTCATGCGCAAATACCATGAACAGTTAGTCGCAAAATCCCAGGCTAAAGTCAAGGTTCTGGGTTACTATAATCTTAAGGAGCTGGATTCTCTGAAATAATATTTATTGACAAGCCGTGAATTTATTGTATACTTTTTCACGTAGCAAGCAAGGGAGTAGAAGTCTTGGACCGTAAGGCAAAGATTAACACACCTTACGGTTTTTGTTTTATTACCCCCTTTAAGCGGCTACAATTTCGTAGAAAGGAGGAAGCAGAAGAAAATGGCAAAAGGCAAAGTAAAGTGGTTTTCCAATCAAAAGGGTTATGGTTTTATTACACCTGAAAACGGAGCGGATGTATTTGTGCATCACACCGCGATTCAGGGTGAAGGCTATAAAACTTTAGAGGAGGGCCAAGAGGTTGAGTTTGAGATTGAAAAAGGTCCCAAAGGTGAACAAGCTACTAAAGTAGTGAAGTTATAACCTCGATCAGTAAGAAGTAAAAGGCCCGGCATAACAGCTGGGCCTTTTTCTTTTAAGCAGAGGCAGGATTAGGTCATGGTATAATAATCTTATGAAAAAGCGCGTAATCGTAGCGATGAGCGGCGGGGTGGATTCTTCGGTAGCCGCATGCTTACTTAAAAAACAGGGGTTTGAAGTAACCGGCCTGACCATGTGTTTTAGCCTGGCGGATAACCGCGGTTCAAAACCCAGTTGCTGCGGCCTGACCGGAATTGAAGACGCCCGCCGGGTCTGCCATGAGCTGGGAATTAAACATTATGTTTTAAATTTAGGCCGTGATTTTCAGGCCCAAGTCATCAAAAATTTCTGCCAGGAATACCTTTCCGGGCGGACCCCCAACCCCTGCGTTCGGTGCAATCAATTCTTAAAATTCGGTATTTTACTTAAAAAGGCGGTTAACCTCGGTGCACGCTTTCTGGCGACCGGCCATTATGCCCGGATTGCTGCTTCGGCGCAGGGAGAATATCTGCTTAAGAAAGCCAAAGACCGCCGAAAAGACCAGTCTTATTTTCTCTACCGTTTAACGCAACGCCAGCTTAAACATTTAATTTTTCCTTTAGGGAATTTAGCTAAGCCGCAGGTAAGGCAGTTGGCCCGTGATTTCGGCCTTGCGGTTGCCGAAAAGCAGGATAGCCAGGAGATCTGTTTTTTGCCGGATGGCAAATACGGGGATTTTGTCAAAACCCGGGGGCAGGGTGCGGTCAGGCCGGGAGAGTTTGTGGACGCAGAAGGCAATATTCTGGGTGAGCACCGGGGGATAGCATTTTATACGATCGGGCAGCGCCACGGGTTGGGGGTGGCGGCAAAGCAACCTCTTTATGTGACGCGGATTGATCCTAAAACTAACCGGGTGGAGTTAGGAGGGCGTAAAGATGTTTACAAAAGTGCCTTTATTATCAAAGCCGGGCATTATTTTATAAAGCCTGCCCAAAAGAAGATTGAGATTAAGGTGCGGATACGCTATAATCATAAAGAAGCAAAAGCTACTGTCTATCCGGGCCAAGGTAAACCCAGGGTTATTTTTAAGCAGCCGCAGTTTGCGATTACTCCCGGGCAATCCGCGGTTTTCTACGATCAGGATACAGTTTTAGGCGGAGGGATAATCCAAAAGGTTATCGATTAGGATGATTAAAGAAGATAAAAAGATTGTTACCAGGATTAAGGAGTTAAAGAAAAAGCGTAAGGCGATTATCCTGGTGCATAATTATCAGCTACCCGAAGTCCAGGATATCGCTGATTACCGGGGTGATTCTCTGGAGCTTTCCCGGATCGCCGCTAAAACCGAAGCTGAAGTGATTATTTTTTGCGGGGTTTATTTTATGGCCGAGACCGCTTCTATCCTTTCCCCCGATAAGTTAGTAATCATGCCGGATATTTCTGCGGGCTGTCCGATGGCCAATATGATGAATGCTGAGGATTTAAGAAAACTTAAAGCCCAGCACCCCCTGGCGGCGGCGGTAGGTTATGTGAATACTTCGGCGGCGGTAAAAGCGGAATTAGATTATTGCTGTACCTCGACCAACGCCATTGCGGTAGTTAATGCGCTCAAAGATAAAAAAGAAATAATCTTTGTCCCGGATAAATACCTGGCGGATTATGTTGCTAAGAAGACCGGCAGGACGCTTATTTCCTGGCACGGGTTTTGCCCGACGCATGTCAAGATTTTACCGGAAGATGTTTTGCGCGAGAAGAAATTCCATCCTTTAGCCAAAGTAATGGTGCATCCGGAATGTCTGCCTTCTGTGGTGGCTTTAGCCGACCTGGTGGTCTCTACCAGCCAGATGGCTAAATTCGCTTTAGAGGATCCGGCCAGGGAATTTATAATCGGTACCGAAAGCGGCCTGATCTACCGGCTGAAACAGGATAACCCGGATAAAGAATTTTATCTGGCCAGCGAGCGGGCGGTCTGCCCGAACATGAAACGCACGACCCTGGAAAAAGTCCTTTGGAGCTTAGAAGAACTTAAGGATGAGGTCAGGGTAGATGACCAGACAAGAAAGAAAGCCCGCCTGGCGATTGAGCGGATGCTGAAGATTGTATAATTGAATATTCCGATTGTCTTTGAGGATGATTGGCTGTTGGTGGCGGATAAACCTGCCGGATTGTTAAGCGTCCCGACGCCCAAAAATGAACCGCGCACGCTGACCAGTATTCTGAACCAGGATGCTCAGGAGCGGGGTTTAAAATATTCACTTTACCCCTGCCATCGCTTAGACCGGGAAACTTCCGGCCTGGTAATTTATGCTAAGAGCCCAAGCATCCAACAGAAGATGGCCGGCGCCTTCAGAGAGAGGAAGGTGGTGAAAAAATATACCGCTTTTGTGCATGGAAAATTGCCGCAAAGGCAGGGGCAGCTCAGCCGCCCGATTGAAGGCAAAAGCGCCCTGACCAAATACAGGGTTCTTGAAGAAAAGAATAGTTACAGCGTAGTGGAGGTCTCTCCGGTTACCGGTAGGACTAATCAAATCCGTATTCATTTTAAAGATATCCAGCATCCGTTGGTGGGGGAAGATAAATTTGCTTTTCGCAGGGATTTTGCCTTGCGTTTCAAGCGGGTCTGCCTGCACGCTAAATATCTGGAGTTTGTCCATCCGCAGACCAAGAAAACGGTTGTAATCGAATCGCCTCTGCCGCCTGATTTACAGAAATTTATCCGGGAGCATTGATTTTAGGAGTATTGTATGCAGCTATGGGATGTTTTGATCTTAGGGGTTGTTGAAGGGATAACGGAGTTTTTACCGGTTTCTTCCACCGGCCACCTTATCCTGACGGCGCAGCTCCTGCATCTTGATCAGTCTGAATTTCTCAAAAGTTTTGAAATCGCGATTCAGTTAGGAGCGATTTTAGCAGTAGTGGTTATTTATTGGGACCGCTTGATCAGCGGGATAAAAATATGGAAGCGGCTGTTGGTTGCTTTTATTCCCGCGGCTTTCATCGGCGCGCTGTTTTATAAAATTATTAAGCAGCATCTCCTGGGTAATCATCAGGTGGTGCTTTGGTCGTTGTTTATCGGCGGGTTATTTATAATTGTTTTTGAGTTAGGCTACCGTCAGAAAGATAAGGCGGTCGGTCAGATCAGCGATATCTCTCTGCCCCAGGCATTGCTTATCGGATTATTCCAGTCTGCGGCGATGATCCCGGGAGTCTCCCGGGCAGCCGCGACGATCATCGGAGGGTTGGTTGCCGGCTTATCCCGGAAAACGATCGTGGAATTTTCATTTTTACTGGCGGTCCCGACGATGCTGGCGGCCACGGTTTTAGATCTGGCCAAAAGCGCACCGCACTTTTTACCGGAGCAATTTATTTATTTGGGGATAGGTTCGGTCGTTTCTTTCGCAGTGGCGATGCTGGCGATAAAATTCCTGCTTACTTTTATTAAACGCCACAGTTTTATCGCTTTTGGCGTTTACCGGATCATTCTGGCTGTAGTATTTTGGTTCATCGTAAAATAAAGAAAGGTGAATTAAATGAGCATTATTGTTTTAGGGACGGTAGCCTTAGACAGCGTTAAAACTCCTTTTGGCAGGCGCCGGGAACTTTTAGGCGGGTCAGCGGCGCATTTTTCTATGGCTGCCCGCTTATTTACCGAGGTCAACTTAATTGCGATTGTCGGGAGTGATTTTCCTAAAAAGCATACGGCTTTTTTAGAAAGCAAAGGCCTGAATTTAAGTTCTTTGATTGTAGACGGCCGGGGCAAGACCTTTCGCTGGGAGGGCCGGTATGAAGGGGACCTGAACTCCGCGCTTACTTTAAACACGGAGTTAGGGGTGTTGTCGGTATTTAAACCGCAGGTCCTGCCCCATCAGCGTAAGATCGAAAATATTTTCTTAGCCAATGTCGACCCGGATATCCAGAAACATCTTTTGAGCAAAATGCATGCGCCTAAATTAGTCGGCTTAGACAGTATGAACTATTGGATCAATACTAAGCGTAAAAAATTAATTAATCTGCTCAAGCATGTGGATATTTACGTGGCCAATGACCAGGAAGCGCGCAGCCTGACCGGGGAAAGTAATCTGATTAAAGCCGCCAGCGGCTTGTGTGCCCTGGGAGCGCGGATGGTCTTGATTAAAAAAGGCGAACACGGAGTTTTATTCTATGATAAAAAATTCATTTTTTCTCTTCCGGCATATCCGGTAGAAAAAGTGGTCGATCCGACCGGAGCCGGGGATACCTTTGCCGGAGGGTTTATGGGGTATCTGGCGGGGGTGAAAAAAATCAATTCTCTAACGATTAAAAAAGCCCTGGCTTACGGGACAGTGGCGGCTTCTTTTAATGTCGAAGATTTCGGCCTTAACCGGACGGCAAAACTTGTCCGCAGGGATTTAGAAAAACGCCTGGTTAAATTTAGAGATTGTTTTTCTTTTTAGGGTGATGATTAAAAAAGGGAGGAATGATGCTGGTAGATAAGATTTTTGATGATTATAAAGAGGCGATGAAGGCCCGGGATGCCCTGAAAAGCTCGGTTCTGAGTTTTCTGCGCGCCGATATGCTTAATCTGGCAACCGCCAAGAAAAAAGATAAATTAGATGATCCGGAGGTAATGGCGGTAATTAAAAAGCAGATTAAACAGCGGCAGGATTCTATTGAACAGTTTACCGGCGGCGGAAGGTTGGAGGCAGCCGAGAAAGAAAAGAAAGAATTAGTAATTCTTAAGGCGTATCTGCCCGCGGAGTTGCCGGTGGATCAGATTAAGGCCCTGATTGAAGAGGCGGTGCTTTCAACCGGAGCCAGTAACATGAAAGACATGGGCCGCCTGATGAAAGAGGTGACCGCCAAGGTTGCCGGCCAGGCCGACGGTAGATTAGTCAGTGATCTGGTCAAGCAGAGACTGACCCCTCCTTCCCAAAATTAAGCTTTAGCCATGTTTTCTTCGCTGAAAGTAAAATATTTCCGTATCTATTGGATCGGGATGTTTGTATCTTTAGCCGGCACCTGGATCCAGACGGTCGCCCAGAGTTGGTTGGTTTTTCAATTGACCAGCTCCGCCTTTCTTCTGGGGGTGGTCGGGTTTTTAGGGTCGATTCCGATTTTTGTGCTTTCTTTGTTCGGAGGGGTTCTGGCCGATCGGGTAAATAAAAGGAATATTTTGATCTTTACCCAGGCGGCTTTTATGTTTT
>CAZEBD010000068.1:0-6485 GCA_964510625.1 uncultured Planctomycetales bacterium | reverse complement strand
GCCGGCAAGCAATAAGCCAAGGGGGGCAGCGGTTGCCAAGAAATACGCCAGGCTGATCCATAACTACCTGAGCAAGCAGATTGTTGAATTAAAAAACTCCCGCATCCGGTATATAGCATCAGAAATTCATGAGCGGGAGGGCCTGCGCTTAGCCGGCCAATATACCTTAACCGAACAAGACGTTTTAGGAGCTAAGATATTTACTAATCCGGCGGCCCGCGGGTTTTGGCCGATTGAATTTTGGCATCCTCAAGCAGGACAGCAGATTACTTACCTGAAGAAAAATTACCAGATTCCCTTAGCCTGCCTTAAATCAAAAAATGTCGCCAATCTTTTTGCCATCGGTAAATGTATCTCTGCTACTTCCCGGGCCTTGGCCTCCAGCCGGGTAACCGGAACCTGTATTTACCTGGGAGAGGCAGCGGGAAAGGCAGCGGCGAAATGAAAATACTCCTGATTAATCCTTTCGGCTCAAATTGGGTAGAGGGTATAGCCGACCACACGGATATTGCCATCCGCATGGCCCCCATCGGCATACTTTCTTTAGCCAGCTACCTTATGCAAGCCGGCCACCAGCTAAAAGTTTATGATTGCCGCAATACCCCTGAAATAAACCGCCAACAGATCAGGGATTTTCTTGATCGCTTTAAACCGGATATCGTGGGCTTTAGCGCAGTGACCTCAAGCTTTATGAATGCCTATGCTTTGGCTGAAGAAATTAAACGCTTACAACCGCAGGTAAAAATTGTTTTTGGCGGCGTGCATGTCTCAGCGCTCAAGGAGAAAATATTAGCGCAGTTTACGGCGATCGACCTGGTTGTCTGCGGCGAGGGGGAAAAGGCAATGGCAGAAATTGCCGCAAACCACCCCTTGGAGGCGATTCAGGGATTGGTTTGGCGCCAAAACGGACAGATCATACGGAATGCGCCGCGCACCGATTTATGCCAGTTGGATAGCTTACCGTTTCCGGCTTATCATTTATTGGAAGGATTCCCCAAAAAATACCGGGGGGCGCTTTTTAATTATCCCCGGCCTCCGCAAGCCACAATTATTTCCAGCCGCGGCTGCGTTTATCAATGCTCCTATTGCGACCGTTCGGTATATGGCCAAAGCTTTCGCTTTAACAGCGCCGAATATCTTTACGCCCAGATGCGCCATTTGAAAGATAATTTCGGGGTTCGACATATCTTTTTCTACGATGACTTGTTTACCTTTAACCGCCAAAGGATCGTCAAGCTCTGCGGCCTGCTTAAAGAAAAACCGTTAGGAATAACTTTTAACTGCTCCGTCCGCCTGGGGCATATTGACGATGAATTGCTTAAGCTATTAAAATCCGCCGGGTGCTGGATGGTAAGTTTAGGGATCGAATCGGGATGCCAGGAAATTTTAGATCGCCACAAAAGCCAGGCCGGCCTGGCAGAAATGCAGGCAACTGTTAAAAAAACCAAGACTGCCGGTTTAAAAGTCAAAGGCCTGTTTATGATGGGGCTGCCCGGAGAAACTGAAAACAGCATCCGCCAGACGACAAAATTCATCATCGAATTAAAATTGGATGATATGAATATGACTAAATTTACTCCTTTCCCCGGCTCACCGATTTATCAGGATATCGGCAAAGAGGGGGCGTTTAATGAAGATTGGAACTTAATGAACTGCTTAAATTTTGTTTTCCTTCCCAGGGGGATAGCGTCCAAAGAAAGGCTGGAATATTTATACAAAAATTTTATTAAACAGTTCTACACCAGCAGGCATTGGGTCGTCAATTTTACTTTCCGCTGCTTTCAATCACCCGACAGCTTCCACCGGCTAATTTTAAATTTACCGGCATTTTTAAAGATTAAGAATGACTTTACCTTAAGTAATTCGGGGGACACAACACTTAATTCCGCTTCACTTAAATCAGGGAAATTAAGTGTTGTGTCCCCGGAACTACGTATACTTTTAGTCAAGCCACATGCTCAACTTCTGGTGCCGATCAGGCTGCAGGAGGGGTTCCTGCACCTGGAGCCGCTGGAGCTTGAGATCGTCGCCGGAGGGTTAGGCCCGGAGGAAGAAGTAAAAATTTTAGACCTGGGCCTGGAAAAACACAGCCAATTTGAGGTTTTTGAAAAAGCAGTAAAAGACTGGCGGCCGCAGATCATTGGTTTTACCGGTTACAGCACCAATCTCTTAGCGATGAAACGGTTGGCCAAGATCACTAAATCCATAAACCCGAAGATCATCACCATTGCCGGAGGAATCCATGCCACACTTCTGCCCAAAGATTTTACTAAAAGCGATATTGATATTGTCGTGCGGGGAGAAGGTGGGCTGGTCTTAAAAGAAATTGTGCGTCGCTATAAAAATAAAGAACCGTTATTCTATGACGATGTAGCACTGTCCCCGGCTGACCCTGGATTCCGGATCAAAGCTGAAGACCCGCCACCGGCCTATCCGGACGCAGACATAATCCCCATGCCGCGCAGAGATTTAGTGGACCGCCGTAAATATTTCTGCGTCTGGACCTCAAGCGAATCCGGGCGCTTAGATTCGCTTTTTCCTCAGGTAGCCAGTTTGCGCACATCTATCGGCTGCGCGTTTTCCTGTTCCTTTTGCGTTATCCACCACCTGATGCATCATAAATATTTGCAGCGTTCCCCGGAAAAAGTCGTTGATGAAATCGCCGCACTAAAAGAAAAACACATTTATTTTTTAGATGATGAAATGTTCCTTAATGACCAGCGCTGCCGCCAGATCGCCGAATTATTAATCAAACGCGGAATAAAAAAGAACTACATCAGCTGGGCAAGAAGCGACACGATTGCCAGGCACCCGGAAACCTTTAAACTCTGGAAAGAGGCAGGCTTAAGCACGGTTTATGTCGGCTTAGAAAGTATGGACCAGGATAAACTGACGGAGTATAATAAACGCATTCCTCCGGAGACTAACCGCAAGGCTATTACCATCCTTAGAGATATCGGGATCACTTTGCACGCGGCTTTTATCGTGCATCCGGATTTTACCGAAGAGGATTTCCGGCGCTTAGAGGCAGAGACTCTGGCGCTTTGCCCGGCAGAAACTTCATTTACCGTTTTATCCCCGTCTCCGGGAACGACATTTTGGAATGAGAATAAAGGGCATTTTATCTGCGACCCGTATTATTATTATGATTGTATGCATACGATTCTGGCCACGCGCCTGCCGCTGAAAAATTTTTACCGGCATTTCTCACGGCTGACCGAATTAGCCTTGCGCGCTAATCCTTTACGGGTCAACAAAATCAAAGTCCCGTTTAAAGACTTTATCCGGGCGATCATCAGCGCAACAAAGTATATTATTGCGCTGCAATTTATTTACAAAGATTACTTACCTAAAAAACATGATGAATATCGTAGAAATTATAACTAAAACCGCTAAACGCCAGGCAGGCGCCATCGCCGTAATCGACGGGGATCGATCGATTACCTACGCGCAATTAATCAAAGCAGTGGATAGAACCGCCAACCAATTAAAGCTGGAGGGATTAAGCCGGTTTGACCGCGTAGCTTTACTTGCCGAGGACGGCATCGATTATATTATTATCAGCTTAGCGGTCATTAAGCTCCGCGCAGTGATTGTGCCGGTGCCGTTTGGCTCAAGCCAGGAGGAGGCCGAAACCCTATTTAAAGAGCTGCAAGTCAACTTCCTGATCAAAGATAACCTCCCGATGATTAAACTCCAGGCGGCAGGCGCGGTGTCCAAATATTTTTACAAAATTGACCCGGCGTTTATCAGGTTCTCTTCAGGGACAACCGGCGCAAACAAGGGGGTAGTGCTCTCGCATCGATCCATAATCGAGCGGACTGAAGCGGCAAACAAAGGGTTAAGGGTCGGGCCGGGCGAACAGGTCATCTGGGTACTCTCGATGAGCTTTCATTTTGTCGTAACCATTCTTTTATTTTTGCGCTACGGGGCCACCACCATCATCTCAAGCCGTAATTTCCCCCAGGGTTTGCTTGACAGTTTAAGCCGGCACCGTCCGACATTTATCTATGCTTCGCCGTTACATTATCATCTGTTATCCAGCTTAGATATTCCTAAAGGGGCATTATTCGGCGTACGCCTGGCCGTCTCAACCGCAATTAAGCTTCCGGAACAGATCGCTTATAAATTCAGCCAAAAATTCGGTTTCCCATTAGCTGAAAGTTACGGGATCATTGAGATCGGCCTGCCTTTTGTCAGCATCTCTAAGAGCGCGGTTAAACCCGGATCAGTCGGCAGAATACTTCCCGGTTACAAGGTGCAAATAATTAATAAAGATGCCCAAGGCACTGGAGAGATCCAGATCAAAGGCAAGGGGATGTTTGATGCTTATTTTTCACCCTGGCGCCTGAGGAAAGAGGCCGCCCCCGGCGGATGGTTTAACACCGGCGATTTAGGTTATTTAGATAAAGACGGTTACTTATTTATCCTGGGACGGCATAAACAGGTAATTAATTTTAACGGAATGAAAATATTCCCGTTTGAAATTGAAAGCTTGCTTAATACTCATCCGTTAGTCAGGGAATCCCAGGTTTTTGCCAAGCCGCACCCGGAATACGGCCAGCTGCCGGCGGCCAAAGTCGTATTAAAAGATCAGGGCGCAACTTTGGATCCGGAAATTTTACGTAAATTTTGCTATCAGCATTTAGCCGCCTACAAAGTGCCTAAAGAATTTGAATTTGTCGCTGCACTTCCAAAAACCATCAGCGGCAAGCTCAAACTCTAAGACGTTTTACATAACCCCATACAAACACTCCAGATCCGAAACAATTACTTAATCCTCTAAATTAAATCGTTAGAATCCTCCTGGCTTTGCGTCTATTAAAGCAGACGGGAGGGCGCATGCCATACTATGCCAGGAAGCACCAGCTAAACGGCTCACTTATTTACCACATAATGAACAGAGGCAACCGCAAAGACCGGATTTTCATCGCCCAGCAGGATTATCTTTATTTCATTGAGCTGTTAAAAGTATATTGCGAGAGGTTCCAGATCAAATTGTACCATTGGGCGCTCATGCCCAACCATTACCACTTACTATTAGAAATCAGTGAACCTGAAAATATCTCCGGCTGCATGGCCGGGCTTAACCGCGCCTACACTTATTATCACCACAAAGTATATGCGACCGTGGGATTCTTATGGCAAGGCAGGTATAAGCTGCAGCCGGTGCAAAAAGAAAGATACCTGCTAACCTGCGGCAGATATATTGAACGTAACCCTGTTAAAGCGAATATAGTAGCGGAAGCATCCGAATACCTCTATAGTAGCGCCGCGTTTTACTGCATAGGGCGCCCCGATGAAATCACTACTATGGATCCGTCTTACTGTGAATTCGGCCAAACGCTTAACCTAAGGCAAAAAAACTACGCAAAATTCATATCATACGCGCCAACCGATGATGAAATCACCTTCGGCAACTTAGAAGAACCTAAAGGCGACAAGCAATTCTTAAGGAAGCTGATTAAAGAAAATGGCCGCTATCTTCCCAAACGCCAAGGCTGCCCGCTCAAAAGAATTGTTGCCTAAGTCGTTGATTATGCTAAAATTGAGTAAAACGTCTTATGATAAATCTGGCGATTATCTACCATATGCACCAACCCTATTACAAGAACCTGCTCACCCAGGAGAGCGGGCTGCCTTGGGTGCGCCTGCACGGGGTCAAGGACTACCTGGATATGGTGCAGCTGGCGGAAAAATTCCCTGAACTAAAGCTGACCTTTAATGTCGTGCCGTCATTGTTTGAGCAGATCGAAGACTACAATTCCAACAACGTCAAAGACAGGTTTTTCCTGATCTCCGCCAAGCCGGCTGCGGAATTATCCCAGCACGATAAAGACTTTATCATCCAGAATTTTTTCTCGATTAACCGCGGCAAAGTAATCGCTTTTTCCCCGCGCTACTACCAGCTTTTTTTCAAGCGGGAGAACGGCCAGGAGTTCACCCAGCAGGATTTTCTGGACCTGCAGGTCTGCTTTAATCTTTTCTGGATCGACCCGTCATTCCGCAGGAGCATCCCGGAACTAAAGCAGATAGCCGATAAAGAGAGGTTTTTCAGCGAAGAGGATAAGCAGGTCGTCCTGGCTAAACAGCTGGAGATTTTAAAAGGGATCATTCCGGCTTATAAAACCGCCCAGGACAACCAGCAGATCGAAATCAGCGTTACGCCATTTTACCACCCGATCCTGCCGCTGCTTTTTGATACGAGCATCGCCAAAGAAGCCAACAAAAAAACCGCTCTCCCCAAAGATCAATTTAATTACCCGCTGGATGCCAAATACCAGATCGACAGCGCCGTAGAATTTTACAAGCAGCGCTTTGGCCGCCAACCGGCCGGCATGTGGCCATCCGAAGAAGCGGTAAGTGAACACATTGTGCCCTACATTATTGAATCCGGAATAAATTGGATAGTCGCAGATGAGGCGATCCTCTTTAAATCCCTGAAATCCAAAAAGCGCGACACCCGCCTGCTTTATCAGCCGCAT
>CAZEBD010000067.1:0-6493 GCA_964510625.1 uncultured Planctomycetales bacterium | reverse complement strand
CTTTGTGCCTCAGGCGCCTGGTCAGCCGCAACGGCAAGAATTAAGGCAGAAAAAGAAAGAATAAATATTAAAAATATTTTTTTCACTTGGTCTCCTTTTTAGTCAACTCCACCTCTTGAAGTTCCCCATCTTTAACAAAGATCACTTTGTTATCTAAGATCTTTAAAACCTGAAAATCACCGATCATATCGCCGATAGCCACCACCTCGGTATTTACGATCGCAAATGAGCGGCCGAATTTATCATAAATTATCCCCTCAATCAACAGGCCGCCGGCCGGGGCGGTTTCCTGTTTATCTAATTTCAATAATCTGCCTTCCGGAGTAACTAAGGGTATAAAAGGATTACGCTTTCCTTTGGCATCATATTTGAAACCATCCTGGGCAAAAACCAAAGCCAGGTTCAGAAAGGCCCCCAGTAATAAAATTAGGATCTTTTTATTTCGCGACATATGTCTTGAGCACCAACCTTATCTGCTGTTTCAGGTAATCCGGCTCCTGCGCCTGCGTCGCAATTTTCAGCTCCTGCACCTGCATAAAAACCGCAGAGCTTTCCAAAGCCTGGATAAACCTGCCCAAATTATGGTAATCGGCGGATAATTCCAGGTTAATCAGGAGCAAAGCAGCCTTATTCTGCGCGGCGGATTTTTCTTTCTGCGCCGGGCGGACCGGGGACATCTGAATGATCTTGATCTCCCGTTTATTAGCCTGTGCGGAAATCTCCTGCAATAAACCAGGCACCTGCCCATCAGGGATGATTTTAGTGGCTTGAAAAGCTTTCATCGGTACGCCTTTGGAGAGGCGCATGCTTTGCATGCTTTCTAACCCCCGGTTTAAATTCGCCAGGTCCAAATTAAGTTTAGCCGTCTTAGCATCCAGGCGCTTTAATCCGGATGATTGGGCCTTAAGAATATAAGCAGCGTCGAGGTAAACAATCAATGCGGCAAAGAGCACCGCCAAGATCTTAGTCTGTTTATTTAATTGTATCCCGGATAGGTTCATTTTGCTTTCGATAACCCCGTAAGGATAAAATCCGTAATATCATAACCGCCTAAACTACGCTGCTGCACCTTAGTTAATTCAAACCCGTAAAAATCCTTGGCAAAAGATCCGGTGGTTTTCAGGTTATCCAATAATTTATTAATCAACTGGATCTCCTCTTTTTTCAGCGAGACAACCGAACCTTTAATTGTCAGAGTATTAGCGTTAAAGCTGATTTCATCAAACCATACCCCGGGAGGCAATTGCAGGCTAAGCTCGTTTAATTTCTGCGATACAAGCACCCTTTGGCGGTTGAGCTGCCCCAGAAGCCCGGCCTCCTGGCCGGCTCCGGAGGTCCCCTGAAATTCATCCAGCACTTTTCTCTGCGCCGACATCCCTGCCCATTTACGGTTTAAAGAATTCAGCTTGTTGTTCTTTAAGACAAATTGGACCATAAAATAAAAATGCGCTAAAATCAATAACCCCAGGATTACCCCCAGGCCATAAATAAACAACTTCTCCTGCATCTGTGCCAGAGGAGTTTTGGCTCCGGAATGCTCCTGCCGTCCTTTGATTTTAATTTTTAATTCTTCCGGTAATAAATTTATCTCAATCATTTTAGCGTAATGCCAGGCCGCAGGCGACATTAAACTGCCCGGAAAACTGGCTTAATTTTTGTTTATCGATTGTATCAGGTATATTGATCTGTTTAAAAGGATCCCAGGTTTCTACCGGCAGCCCTAAACAAGCCCCAAGCATTTCCTGTAATCCGCCGATCTTAGAAGCACCACCGCTTAAAAATATTTTAGCGACATTAGCGGTATTCTGGCTTTCATAGTAATCAAAGGAGGTCCGCACCTCCTGGGCTAAATTAGTCAATACGTTTTCCACGCAAGTCCGGACCTTAGCGGCTTTATCCTGCGCAGGATTAATTTTAAGCTCTTCGGCAGCCTTAAAATCCAATTCAAACACATCCATCAGCTTTTTAGTAAAATTAGCCCCGCCGGAATGGATATCGCGGCTTAAGCGTACCAGGCCGTTATCTAAAATATTGACATTAGTGATACTGGAGCCGATATTCAAAAGGCAGATCGCCGGCTCAGGCTTAGGGTAATTAAAATTAAAAGCATTCACCAGCGCCAGCGAATCAAGATCCACGACATTCGGCCTTAACCCGGAATTCTCCAACAGTTTTATCCTCTGCTGGATCAGCTCTTTTTTTACTGCCGCAATCATCACCAGCATCTTATTCTCCGGCAGGTCGTCCTTAAGGATCTCCGCATCCAGGTTGACATCCTCTACCGAGAAAGGGATATGCTTCTGAGCTTCAAACTTAAGCGCCCCTTTAAGCTCAAGCTTATTCATGCGCAAAAAATTTACATAACGGATTACCGTAGATGATCCGGAAAAAGAAATATTGACCAGGTCCGCCCCCTGTTCGTGCTTGATCTTTTTTAAAGCCTCCGTGGGATCTAAGGTATTGACCAACAGATCAAATGATACCAACTCTATCGCCTGACCCAGGGACTTAAATTTCACGCATTTAATCGCGTGGGTCCCGATATCCAGGCCGAAACTGAATTTTTCTTTGGCTTTTGGCAGTTTGATGTTAGCAAAGATATTCTTCATTTAAAATTAATTCCCCAACTCTATTTGTTATCGCAATCCCGGGCAATCAGCAAACCGCCGGTAGAAACGGTATAAACTATTTTACCGGTCAGCTGGCAGTTAACCGGAGAAGCGGTACAATTATACCCGGTAAGATCCATACGCTGGCAGTCATATTCATAACCCCGCATACTTGAAGCCGAGAGCACATCTTTTTCCAGATAGACCGGGTCATGCTTAGTCAGTAAATCAATATTTTCCGGATAAACATTTTTATTGTCTTTAGCGTAATTCTCCATCGCAGTCGAGAAAAGTTTAAGATTCATCTGCGCCACCAGCTGGTTCTGCTGGATGCGGTAGATAATTATCCGGTGCAAACCCATGCGCAGCAATAGCGCTGCCAACGCCACGCTTACCATAATCGTTACAAAACTTTTGGCCCGGTTATTCAACATCTTTAAAAACTCCGAAATTCCGTATCACTGGATGCGGAAGTATCACTGCGTAAAATTTTAGCCCCGGTGACGATCTGATAGTTGTGTTCGGCTAACACCGGATTGACCGCGATTGCCCGGATATCGTAACCAGCAGGAGTAATCGCACTGCCGAGATAGCGGAAATTTCCCAGGCGCTCTAAAATGATCAGGTCCTCGGTAGCGTATTTAGCCTCCACTAAAAATTGCAGATCATCGCTATCGACCGGTGCATACCTACCGTCATGGGCAGCCGCGTATACCTCAAAGCTGGTCGCAATCGCCTTAAGGTTTGCCTGAGCGTTCATCTCATTAGCTAATCTTCTTAACCTTAACCCTTCTAAAGTAACAATCGATAAAAGAAGCGAAACAATGAAGACGACCAGCATTATCTCGATCAGAGTAAATGCGGATTGCTTATTTTTCATTGATTTATTTTAACATAAAGCATAAGATTGGCAAACGTTTTTTACGATAAATCTCCTAAAGTAAGTTCTTGGCCGGCAACCGATTAAGAATAAAAAAATAGGGGGAAAGATTAAATCCTTCCCCCTATTTCTGAGTTACCAAAAAACTTACCCTGGCCGCTTTACGGTGTTGGTTCAGTATAAGCAGCTTCAGTGATCACCCCACCGGTAGTTACCGTGAATGTCGTATCGCCGGCTGTCCCTGTTGAAGGAGTAGCAGTCAGAGTGTAACCAGTAGCCGCCAGCCCGGTACAATCATAAACATAACCCTGGACCGGAGCAGCCGCAGAACTAGCACACAATGTCGTGGCTGGGGCAATATACGCCGAGATCTCCGTAGAGTTAGCCGGATAAACGCCGTTATGTCCGGTAGCATAAACCTCGGCTGCCGTAGATAACGCGCGGATATTGGCTTTGGCTGCTGCGGTGTTGGCTGTCCTCTTGGCACTTAACAAGTTTGGTATGGCAATAGCTGCCAGGAGGGCAATAATAGCAACAACGATCATGATTTCGACAAGCGTAAAACCTTTTCTATTCATCCTCATCATCAAAAAAACCCCCTTCCTAAGGTCAGATTGTCTTTTGCGCTTGCTAAAAAGCTAACTCTTATTTTGGGATCCGATAATTATGACTTAATCTGATAAGAAGCCAACTTTAAAGCTCACATCAAAAGCACACCTTATGTATCCATAATAACTTTAACACTTTAGGTAGAGCTTGTCAAGAAGAATCCAATCGGTCAATGCTTGAGCTTGACCTCAGTAACTAACTGCCCATCGCTTAAAAACAGCCGGTCAGCTTCTATCTCCTTAACCGTCCACCTATCTACCCGCTGGCCGCGGCCGATAATCTTACCGTTAACAATTGCCAGTGGTGCCTGCTTATCCCAAAGTATCCCGGTCAGAGCAACCTCCGGGTAGGTATCCGGCTCAGGGGCCTTCTCTTTGACTTGAATAACCTCTGCCGGCGGGACAACCGCTATTTTAGCCGGATTACGGGTGGCATCCAGTGTTTTCTTAAAAACAGCGGCCTGGTAATTGATCAGGGCCCAGAAAAAAATAGCTAAAACAACAAGGCTGCCCCCGATAATCCACAAGGTGGATTGCCGGATCAATCTACGCTTCTTTTGATTACTTACGGGTGGCAGTAAATTTATACCGGAGCTCACCAACCCTAACCCCAGGACTCCGGAAAGCTGATTAGAGGCCAAAGCCAACTGTTCTGCATCCACCCTGCTTGTATCCAGAGATTCAGGCAGGGGTAATTCTTTTACTTTAATCTTAAGCCGGGCGGCTAAATAAGTATCCAGGTTCTTTAAATTCGCGCCTCCGCCGGTAATATATAATAATCCCAAAGAATCCTGCCCGCTTTCCAGCCTAAAAGCCGCAAAAAATTCCTGCAATTGCAGAATCAAATTCTCTGCCAACGGGCGGATCAATTCGGCAATCTGTCCGGGTTTAATCTGGTTAGCCGGATTTTCAGGTTCATCAAACGGGATGCCATACTCTTGCAGCAATTCTTTGGCCTTTTGGATGGTTATTTCGGCCATTCCTTTATTTGTCGGCAACACCCCAACCAATGCCGCCCTTAGCTTTTCCGTGGAGAACTCCAGCACCTTTACGGAATACAGCTTGCCATCCTGGTAAATAGCAATGCAGGAATGCGTGCCGGCGATATCTAAAATCGCACTTAAAACCGGGCCGGCAGAGAATGAATTCAATGTCCCGCAATAATTAAATACCCCGGTAGATACACGCACAGCCTTAAGGCCGCAGGCAATTACCGCCTGCAGGTATTTATCCACGGCATCTTTTTTAGCAAATACGCAAAGGAGTTTTACGGATTTAACTGCCTGGTTGTCAGTAAATTCATTCAGGATCTGGAAATCCGAAATACTTTCATCAAGGGCAAACCCAAGCTCATCCTTAAGCAGGCGCCGGGCTTGGGCAAGCATTTTATCAGGAGGGCTTTGAGGAAGGTCAAGCTTTTTAATAAAAATTGCATCCGGATCAGAAATACTAAAAAGCACTTCTTTATCTTTAATGGAATTATTTTCTAATAACTGGCGCAGGAAATGGCTGATATCGGCGGAATTTTTCTGGGTGGCGCCGAACTCTAATAATCCGTAGGCAAGCAGATGGTAGGTGTTTTGCTTTTTTTCCAGGAAAGCAATCTTAATAAAAGATTCCCCGAAATCAACACTAAGAATCCGTGGCAGATTATTCTTAGAGCTAAGATACCCCATACTCTAAATGCTTCGGGCAAAGTACTTAATCGATCTTTTGTTTTTTAATTTTCTTCTGCGCCATATCCAGGGCTGCTCTGAGGGATCCCTGGATATCCGAAGAATGGTCGCTGAGCTTCGGGACAAAAAAACTTACCCCCAGTTCCTTGGCTCCCTGGATATTTTCCATATCCGGATGCGCGGTAAACATAATCACTTCCAGGCGATGATTGGATTTACGGATTTGCTCTAAAACCGCAATCCCGCTCATTCCCGGCATCAGATAATCCAGGATGACGATATCCGGCATCTGCTTTTTGATCGTCTCTAAAGCCTCCTGTCCGGAATGCGCCAGGATCACTTCATAACCCCAATGCTGGATGTATTCTTTCATCAGGGTCAGATAATCAACCTCATCGTCAACGATAAGCACTCTTGTTTTATCCGGCATAATGCTCTCCTTGTAATTAATTTTACTCTTCACCACCCGGATTGCAAGTTATTTTATACCGTTTATTGCCCCTTAATCCGGGCAGCGGTATAGAGATACTTAAGCCTTTTTTTACCGGTATTGATCACATTATGCGCCAAGCCGGGAGGGATATAAATAAAGGAATTCTTCTTGATCTTGATTTTACCCTTCAACCCGTAGCGGACTACCCCTGAACCACTGATAATAAAGATAACCTCTTCGCTGGGTCCGGTATTATGCTGGCCGACCGATTCTTCGGGTTTCAGGGT
>CAZEBD010000066.1:1243-6515 GCA_964510625.1 uncultured Planctomycetales bacterium | reverse complement strand
TCAGGCTGCATCAAAAAGCGATTGCCTGGTAATTGCTACAGAGTGGAATGAATTTAAAGAATTAGACTTTAAAAAAATTAAAAAATTGTTAAAACGCCCGATAATTTTCGACGGCCGTAATATTTATGATCCGCAGATACTCAAGAAAGCGGGATTTGATTATATTGGAGTAGGAAGGGGACATGGATAAAAAATCGATCCAGTTTTTAAAGAAGATTAAGGACAGGCAGCTTAAGATTGCGATTGTAGGTTTAGGCTATGTCGGTTTTCCGCTGGCGATGGCCTTTGTCCAGAAAAAAGTCAAGGTCACCGGAATCGAGATCGATGCGCATCGCCTGCAGTCAATTGCCAAAGCTAAATCCTATATCAGTGATATCAGCAGCCGGGAATTAAAAAACATATTATCCGGAGGTTACTTTAAGGCCAGCTCGAGTTTTGCTGATTTAAAAGATGCGGATGTGGTTCTGATCTGTGTGCCGACTCCGCTTAAGGGCAGGAATTTACCGGACATTTCTTTTATTCGCAGCGCAGTCAGCCAGGTCGCTTTGCATTTAAAGAACGGGGCGCTGGTTATTTTGGAGAGTACCACTTATCCGGGCACCACCGAAGAGGAGATCCTACCGATCTTTCAAAAACGCGGGTTTAAACATGGCCGGGATTTTTATCTTTGTTTTTCACCGGAACGGATCGACCCGGGCAACCGGAAGTTCCCGGTGCATAAGATCCCTAAGGTCATCGGCGGGCTTACCCGGCAAGCAACGCAGTTAGCCGAAGCGGTTTACCGGATCATTATTAAAAAGGTAGTCCCGGTAAGCAGCCCGCGCGCCGCCGAAACCGTTAAGCTTTTAGAAAATACCTTCCGCCTGGTTAATATTGGGTTAATCGATGAGCTTTCGATGATGGCGCATAAGATGAAGATCGATATTTGGGAGGTTATCAATGCTGCCAGCACCAAACCTTTTGGTTTTATGCCTTTTTATCCCGGGCCGGGGGTAGGCGGACATTGTATCCCTAAAGACCCGCTGTATCTGGATTGGAAGGCCAGAAGCTTCGGTTTTCATTCCCGTTTTATTGAATTAGCATCACGGGCGATTAATTATATGCCTGAATATATCGTGAAAAGAATCAGCACAGGGCTCAGAGAGCGCGGCGGCCGGATCAAAGGGGCAAAAATATTAGTCATCGGGGTGACTTATAAAAAAGATGTCAAAGACTTGCGTAAATCTCCGGCAATCGATGTTTTGAAGAGCTTAAAAAAGCAGGCAGTTAAAGTCAGCTATTTTGATCCGCTGATCCCGTATCTTAAGCTTGGGGGGTTAGATTTAAAATCAGTCCGGCTTACTCCGGCTAAGATCCGGCAGTTTGATTGCTGTGTGATTACTACTGATCATAGCGGCCTGGCTTATCCTGAGCTTTTGAGGAACGCAAAATTTATTTTTGACACACGTAACGTTTTTAAAGGCAAATATACACAAATTGTGGAGAGACTATGAGTAGATTTTTAGTTACCGGGGGAGCAGGTTTTATCGGTTCGCATATTGTAGAGTCTTTGGCTAAAAAGAATAACTTCGTCAGGGTCCTGGATAATTTTTCCACGGGCAAAATCGCCAATCTTAAGGGGTTAAGAAAGGTAGAGATCATTAAGGGGGATATTTGTTCTTTGGCAGCTTGTCTTAAAGCGGTTAAAGGTATGGATTTTGTCCTGCATCAGGCGGCCTTAAGGAGCGTGCCTCAGAGCATGGTTAATCCGCATGATTATAACCGGGTAAACATCGACGGAACATTGAATATGCTGGAGGCCAGCCGCCAGAATAGAGTAAAACGTTTTGTTTTTGCCTCTTCCAGCTCGGTTTATGGCCAAGTAAAGGATTTTCCGGAAAAAGAGGATTTTAACCCGGCGCCGATTTCTCCTTATGCCTTAAGTAAATTGGCCGGGGAATACTATTGTAAGATATTCAGCCTGCATTTCGGGCTGCCGACAATCGCTTTGCGTTATTTTAATGTCTTCGGGCCCCGCCAGGCCCTGGATGATGATTATGCCGTAGTCGTGCCTAAATTTATTAATTGTTTATTAGAAGGCAAGTCTCCGCCGATCTTTGGCAACGGCCGGCAGTCGCGGGATTTTACCTTTGTCCAGAATGTGGCCTCGGCAAATTTGCTGGCGGCGGCTGCAGATAAGGTTAACTTTGGTATTTTTAATGTTGCTGCCGGCAACGCGGTGTCGGTCCTGGAGCTGGTTAAAATTCTGAATAGAATCATGGGTAAAAATATCCCCCCGAAATTCCTTCCGCTGCGCGCCGGGGATGTGTTTAAGACGCTGGCAGATATCCGTCAAACGCAAGAATATCTTAAATTTAGGCCGCAGGTTGATTTTGTGGAAGGTTTAAAGATCACGGTGGATTATTGGAAAAAGAATGCCTAAGCCGACAGTCCTGATCACCGGCGGAGCCGGTTTTATCGGGTCGCATTTATGCCAGCGTTTAATCGCGCTGGATTACCGGGTGATCTGCTTAGATAATTTTATTACCGGAAGCCGAAGCAATCTGGATGGGTTTATCCGGAATAAAAATTTCTGCCTCAAGGTCGGGGATGCCTGCCGGAAGATCAATATACCCGGAAAAATCAGTTATGTTTTACACGGTGCATCGCTGGCCTCCCCGAAAGAATATTTAAAATTTCCGCTGGAGACTCTTAAGGCCGGTTCATTAGGCACGCACAATACTTTAGAGCTGGCTGAAAATAAACAAGCTGTTTTTATGCTTTTTTCTACCTCTGAAGTTTACGGCGACCCTAAGGAGCACCCGCAGAAAGAAAGTTATTGGGGGCACGTCAATCCGGTGGGAGAGCGCAGCTGTTATGATGAGTCTAAGCGTTTTGCCGAGGCCCTGACCATGGCCTACCGGAGAAGTTATAAGTTAAATACTAAGATTGCGCGTATTTTTAACACTTATGGGCCAAGAATGCGCCCTGATGACGGCAGGGTAGTGCCTAATTTTATTAATCAGGTTTTAAACCATCAACCGGTTACGGTCTATGGCAACGGCCGACAAACCCGAAGTTTTTGCTATGTCGATGACTTAGTTGAAGGCCTGGTCCGCCTGATGCGTTCTAATCAGCATCTGCCGGTTAACTTAGGCAATCCGGGTGAAATTACCATTAATCAGCTGGTAAAATTAGTTTTAGCGCTGACCGGTTCTAAGAGCCGGGTAATTTTTAAAAAATTGCCCCAGGATGACCCTTGCCAGAGAAAACCTGACATTACCCGGGCCAAGAAATACCTGCATTGGGAACCGGTTGTGCCGCTTGAGGATGGGTTAGCCGCGACCATCTCCTGGTTCAAAAGATAATCTCAGCCCCTTCCTTGACAAGGCCTTTGTATATATGCTATACTTTTTAAATAAATCAGCAGTTTGTCTTACCTATAATATAATACAATAGCTAATATCCTTAAAACGTTAATTCCGGGAGAAGACTATGATTTTAGAGATCTGGTCAAAGCTTAACTTTTTGGATTATATCATTCTAATTGTTTTATTCAGAATATGTTATATTGCTGCTAAAACCGGCATGTCTATTGAAATTTTTAAACTATCCGGTACGCTTTTATCTACTTATATTGCGTTACATTATTATACCGGGATCGCCGACATTATTCAGAGACGTTTTTCTTACCAGGCGATGTCTTTAGAGTTTTTAGATTTTGTAGTTTTTGTTCTCCTCTTGAGTTCAGTTTATCTGCTTTTTATCGGTTTGCGCAGCCTGCTTTTTCGTTTTGTGCAGTTCAATGCCATTCCTAAAATCAATCAGTTCGCCGGTTTAATTTTAGGGGTGCTACGCAGTTTTTTAGTTGTCGGGTTATTATCTTTTATGCTGGCGATCTCCAGCGTTAATTATTTGCAGGCAGCGGTTAAACAATCATATCTGGGCAGCCGTTTTTTTATGGTTTCTCCGCAAACTTACAGTTGGTTTTGGGATAATATCTTTTCTAAATTTCAGTCTCGTGAGAAATATAACCCTACTGTTACCGAAACGGTAAATAATTTTCAACGCCGATGAAATTAATCGAATTTTATAATCAGGTAATCCATTACGGCCGCTTAGCTGACCCGCGCAAAAATAAACAGGGTAGAAATTTATTTCCGGATTCAGCTGTTCTTTTTGGCCGTTTAGATACCGAGGTTAAAAAGATCATGGTCGGTATTGATATTGAAGTTGCCGACCTTTTATTAGCCGACCATATCCGCCAGAAGGAAGGCCTGGATTTAGTGGTGGCGCATCATCCTGAAGGTGTTGCTTATACCGGGCTTCATGAAGTGATGCGGTTACAGATTGACCTGTTGACTCAGGCCGGAGTTGCGGCTAAGACGGCAATTCGTCTGGTCGAGGAAAGAATGTCTGAGGTTCAGCGCCGCGTCCTGCCGGCTAACCATACGCGCCCGGTGGATGCCGCCCGGATTTTAAAGCTTCCTTTTATGAATATGCATACGCCGGCGGACAACCATGTCTATAGATTTTTGGAAGCTAAATTTAAACAAAACGCAGGCCGGCTGCGCCGGCTTGAAGACCTGGTAGGTATATTAAATACTATTCCGGAATATCAGATTGCCGCTAAATTTAATACCGGGCCGCGGATCATCCTGGGTAATCCCAGGCGGCCGGTAGGCAAGATTTTGCTTGAGATGACCGGAGGTACTGAAGGCTCCAAGGATGTTTTTGATAAATTATATAAGGCCGGAGTCAGGACCCTTGTGTCGATGCATTTAAGCGAAGAGCATTTTAAGAAAGTTAAAGATGCCAATCTGAATGTGGTGATTGCCGGGCATATCTCTTCGGATACCTTGGGATTAAATTTACTTCTTGATAATATTGAAAAATCCGCCGGGTATAAGTTTGAGGTGGTTGCTTGTTCCGGTTTTACCAGGATTAAGAGAAAATAAAATGGCGCGGATTCCTGATAATATTTTAGAGGATATCTTAGGACGGGTGGATATCGTAGAACTTATTTCCGGTTATCTGCCGCTTAAGAAAGCGGGAGCCAATTTTAAGGCCAATTGCCCTTTTCACCATGAAAAGACCGCTTCTTTTATGGTTTCTCCGGAGCGGCAGATCTACCATTGTTTTGGCTGCGGGGAGTCGGGGAACGCTTTTAAGTTCCTGATGCGCCATGAACGGATGGAGTTTCCTGAGGCGGTTGAAGTTTTAGCCAAAAAATGCGGGATTATCCTGCCGCAAGAAGATAACCCGGAGTCAGCTAAGCTTGCCAGCATCAGCA
>CAZEBD010000066.1:0-1233 GCA_964510625.1 uncultured Planctomycetales bacterium | reverse complement strand
AGATATACAAAATTAATGAGTTGGCAGTAAGTTTTTATGAACACAACCTGCATGCTCCGGCCGGGCAGAGCGCATTAAATTATCTTTTGGGTAGGGGGATTAAGCCTGCGGCGATTAAAACTTTTCACCTGGGATTGGCTAATTCCAGTTGGGAGGGATTAGTCAATTTTTTAAGGTCTAAAAATTTCAGCCTGGCGGCTATTGAGAAGGCGGGGTTGATCCTGTCTAAAGAATCCGGCGGTTATTACGACCGGTTCCGTAACCGGATTATTTTTCCGGTCTTTGATATGCGCGGGCGCTCCATCGGCTTTGGCGCCAGGGTAATGGATAATAGCCTGCCTAAATATATTAATTCTCCGGAAACCCCGGTCTATACCAAGGGCAGGAATCTTTTTGGTTTTAATCTTGCCAAGGACTTTATCCGGGATGCCGATAGCGCAGTAATCGTCGAAGGCTATCTTGATTTTATCATTCCTTTTCAGGAGGGTTTAAAAAACCTTGTCGCTTCGCAGGGCACCGCTCTGACTCAGGAGCAAATTAAACTGCTTAAGCGTTATACCCGCAATATCGTGATGGTCTATGACGGGGATACCGCCGGTGAAATTGCTACCTTACGCAGCCTGGATCTTTTGATCGATGAGGGTTTAAATGTCAAGGTCGTGCCGCTGCCAGCCGGCAGCGATCCCGATACTCTGGTGCGAAACTCGGGGATTGATGTTTTTAAAGCCAAGGTGGAAAACGCCGCAGGATTCTTTGATTACAAATTAGGCGTTTTAAAAAGCCGTTATAATATTAAAGAAGCGCACGGTAAGGCATCCATCGCCGGCTTAATGCTGGCAACGATCAATAAATTTGATAATGCTATTCTTAGAAGCGAATATATTAAGAAATTATCCGAGGCGATGCATATTTCAGAAGAAAACCTTCTGGAAGAGCTGCGTAAATTAAAACCTGAAAACCCGCAAGCTGCGGTGCATGAGCAGACAGGGTTAAGCAAGGCAGCGCAAATGGACCCGGCGGAAAAGCTTCTGATTAAATTTATGCTGGAAGAGCATGATCTGATTGGTAAAATTATGCAGCAACTTTCCCCGGCGGATTTTTCCGATGCGCGTACGGCCAAGATCATCGCGGTAATGCAGGACCTGCTTTGCCAGGGTAAAAATATTAA
Organism: uncultured Planctomycetales bacterium; assembly: GCA_964510625.1. Taxonomy (GTDB): domain Bacteria; phylum Omnitrophota; class Gorgyraeia; order Gygaellales; family Profunditerraquicolaceae; genus UBA6249. Next base: position 65 of record CAZEBD010000066.1, on the reverse strand, counting down.
TCCCAGCGTGTTGATGAATTATTTCAGCGAAGAAGATTCCAGCCGCCTGCTTTGTGAGACGATGT
>CAZEBD010000065.1:0-6703 GCA_964510625.1 uncultured Planctomycetales bacterium | reverse complement strand
AAATCCAGTCCCGACCGCGCAATAACATTGACTACTGCCGCAGAAGGTAAAAGACACCAGGTACCCAAGACATTCTTACCCGACCGTAAACGCTCTTTTAAACTCTGTTTAGTATTTTTCATCCGGAGATCTCCTTGATTTAAACTAAAATATTCTGATAATACCGCTTATGGGATGTCGGGGTAATGATCGAAAATGATACGCCCTGCCCATGTAAAAAATCAGCCACCCGCTTAAGCTCAATGGCTAAGTTTTCATAACGCACTGAAGCCGCAGCTTTATCATCAGGGACATCTAATTCATTATAAAAATAAACTACCTTACCCGGCTCCTGGCTCTGATAACCATCCATGCCTACAGCCATGATCTCCCCTGCCCCCATCTGAAAAGCAGTTAGAATGGCCGTAGTCGCAACGTTAAGATACAGGCTCTGCTGGTCAATCCCTTTAACCGGATCACTGTTTAGGTTATTTTGCGGCTTAATCTGGATATATTCATGATTACCGCTGTAATTCTCTGCTACCAGGCGCTTGCCGAAAAAACCGGGGACCAGGAGCGTGCTTGTTTCCAGCACCGCGGGGGCATATTTGAGGAATCTTCTCTTATTCACAAACAAATGATAATCCGGCGCATAAATTTTATTTAAAAAATTACAACCGATGGTCACCAGATTCTTCCTGCGGATAAGCCGGTCGATTTTGTCTTTATATTTGACAATTGAAGGGCCGTTGGCAATGATTAAAAAACTTCTGCCCCGGTGCCTATTCTTAATTGATAATTTGTGCAGCAAAAACCCATCCTTGGCCGGAATAATTTTGAGTTCATCCTCAATCTCCCGGATAGTGCGGCGGGTCTGGGTAATATTGGGGACGTAAAACCTTTCTCCCAGGGCATCTTTTAGCTTCTCTCCTGAAAATGAAATCGGGCATTTTTCTTTGATCACCCCCAGAATATTCCAGATTTCTTCAATCGTATAATTATGCGAATGGAAAAGCTCATCAATATAATAAGGGTGGACATTGCTTATCCCGCCCAATAGGGAATTCAGCGAATACCCCCAGCGGTATTGTTCAAAAAGAGCAAGAAAGAACCGTTGGATTACATCAAGGTAAGGCACCACATTATATTTTTTACCCTGGCGGTTATTTAAATAACTTAAAAAAATCTCTACCGGCAAGTTCCCGGCACCTCTACCCATACCGTAAATCGAAGCATCAACGTAGCAGGCCCCTTCATTTATCGCATGCATCGTGTTGGCAAATGCCATCTGTAAATTATTATGGGCATGAAACCCGATCTCCTTAAAGCCGAGTTTCTTAAGTTTACGGATAAATGCGGATATCTCTGCCGGCCCATAAGCCCCGAAGCTATCGGCAAAATAAACTGCCTTAAGTAAATTTTTACCTTTCCACTTTTTAAGTATCGCTAAATCTTTATCCTTCCACTCAGCACTGGCCATCAAATTTAAAAAAACTTCATATCCTTTCCGGTGCATTTTTTGCGCTAATTTTACGGCGGTCTGCGCCTCATACGGATAAGCCGCGATCCTGACTCCGGAAAAAGGCGATTTGCCCGGTTTACAGTCGGCAATATCATAGCCGGTATATTTACCCGCATCCAGCATAAAAAGGAGTTTGCAGTCGGTTGAACATTTAAATAAAGCGCTAATCTGCTTTTCATCACAATATCCGTAAGCGCCGAGCCCGCCCTTGGCCGGGTCATTTTTATACCCGATCTCAAAATAATCTACCCCTGCCTTTTGCGCCGCAAAATAAGCCGACTTAACTAAAGCATCCTGAAATTGCCATTTATTTAAATGGCCGCCATCCCTGATTGTGCAATCAATAATCTTAATTTTCATCATTCTGTTTAAGTTATGCTTAATTCCTGGTAACTACGGGCGGCATAAGCTGTCTCTTTTTGCAATACCGCCAAAGGCACCTGGCCTAAAGCCACCGCCACTGCCGCTTTTAAATTCGCCTGTTTAGCCATAATCAGGTCCATCAGAGAATCCCCGATGGCGATGGTTTCTTCAGGCCCAACTTTTAATTTTTTAATGGCAATCCGCGCCGGCTCACCGCTAGTCTTAGGCAGCGGCGTTGCCTCTTTGCCTAAGAGCAGGTCAAAATACTGATCAATGCCTAAGAATTTTACAATCTCTTGCGTATTCTTTATGCTATCGGTAGTTACCACTGCCGTCTTAATCTTTTTTTCTTTAATTTTCCTCAGGAATTCTTTAACCCCGGGCAAAATTTTTACAAAATCATTGATTTCTTTAAGAAAATCCGTATGCACACGGATAAATAAATTATCGATCTCTGCAAAGCTGATTTTCTCCCCCTGGCCGGTTAGAAAATCCAGGAGTATACCGATTACCTTCTCCCTGCTGACTAAAGCGATCGGCCCTTCAGGCAACAGGATATTTTCTTCCAAAGAAAATCCCATCTTCCGGCAAAGAACCGGGTAGAGCTGCTCCTTAAGCTTAAACTTCTCAACCAACGCCTGGCTTCTTTTCTGAATAATCCTGCCCCAGTATATGTGGCTGTCGATCAATGTTCCGTCCTTATCGAAAAGTATGGCTGAGATCGAATCTATCTTCCAGGAAGGCGCATTTAAATTAATCATAGATAGGTTAAAGTTTTATCAACCAGGCGTGCAGCAATCTTAACCGCCTGGCCGAATATTCTTTTATTTTCCAGAAAATCTTTCCGTTCAATATATTTTCTGATAATTTTACGGGCAAATGAACCAATCGCCACTCCGTGCGCCTTAATTTGGAACAATCTGGCCAGATTTGAGGTCTTACTGTTGGTGCCTCCGGAGATAAGCAGCCAAACCGGCAGTTTCGCCTTGCTCACGATATCGGCGGTAGCTAAAGCCTGCAAGGTAGTATTATAGCGGTCATCCCCTCCGCTCATCGGAGCACCGTCAGCCTGAATGATCGTAGTAAAATCTTTTCTTCGGGAAATAAAACGCCTGATCCGCTCAATTAACTGCTGATCACCCAAATGCGAACGGTCCAGGCAAAGGCTTAAAATCCCCGGAAAGATTTTGTTCATCGTCAACCACTGGCTATAGGCAGCTTCTTCATCCTCACCGACTGCATGCAGCTCCAAAGAATCTAAACCCAGTTTTACCAGCCCCGGCAGCACTAAATTCAGGTCTTTATTTTCATGGATAAATACAATCGCACTGCTGCAGCAGACCTTGGCGCATGCCCCGCAGCCGATACAGTGCAGCTTAACCACGCTAAATTTATTTTTTTCACTTACGATCGCTTTTTGCAGGCACTCTTTTACACAAAGACCGCAAGCCTTGCATTTTTGATCGATAATCAGGGCTTTACGCACATGCGGGTCACCGGGAATTCCCACACTCACATTTAAAAAATAATCTTTGAGCCTAGGCTTAGCCACCACCCGCGCTAAACCCCGCTTGGCCGCAATGATCACATCCTCCCTGGCAGAAAGATCAAAATATTTAGCTCCGGCTTTGGCATATACGGCAACTAACTTTTCAACTTCAGCCGCATCTTCATTGCCCGCACCACAGACCAATTTAAAACACTTATTTTTCTTAAGAATATCAGCTAAAGGCATTATAAGTTAACCTCTAAATTATCCCGACCGGCTGTAGTGTGCTTAAATATTTTACGCGCCTGCCTTGCGGCTGCCTGACGCTGCTGATGATCCAGGTAGAGAGCGGCGTCAAAATGGATCAAAACCATCTTTTTGGCTTTTGCTTTACGGGCGGCTTTAGCCGCATTTTCAGGGTTAAGATGCGGCCAGGCCGCATCGCTCTGGCCTGACTTATATGAACATTCAGTAATCAATAAATCCGTATTTTTAGCTAAAGTTATAAGATTTTTACAAGGGCCGGTATCCGTGCAAAAAGTCACGGTTTTTCCCTCTGCCTCCACCCGGTACCCGTAACAAACCGAAGAATGCTTAAGCGGCAGCGCGCTGACCCCGGCGGCCAGATTACCCGGTTTTATTTCATGCAGCCTAACCGGTATCTTAAGCTTTCCTACCGGCAGCGTATACGGATAGCTAATTACATCTTTAAACATTTTTTTTAATCCCGGCGGCCCGTAAACATCCATCCCTTGCTTAAAATCAAACTTAGCCAAAATATGGAGACCCACAATGTGGTCAAGGTGAAAATGGCTCAGGAATAAATATACCGGCTTGTTTTTTTTAATATACCGGTCCAGCTTATAAATACCATTACCCGCATCAAAGACCATGTAACGGTCTTTTGTTTCCAATAATAGGCAAACGGTATTGCCGCTTTGTGTATCATACCAACCGTTAGTCCCTAAAAAATATGCTTTCATCGCTTTATAAAATATTCCCGGTACCAGCCGATTGTCTGCTTCAGGCCCGCCGCCAGACTAAAAGCCGGTTTCCAATCAATAAGCTTTCTGGCCTTAGCCGAAGACAAATATTGTTTTTTTATTTCATACCTGGCGCTGTCGAGGATCTGATATTTTAATTTATTCCCTCCGTAATTATTTTTTTCAATCTGCTTTAACAGATCAATTACGGTCAGGGGACTTTCATCGCTTAAGTTAAAAGCCTGACCGGAAATTTTACCTTGGGCTATTAATTCGGCAATTCTAAGATATCCGGATACAATATCTGCAACATATACATAATCCCGTACGAATTTTCCGTCACTACGGATCTTAAGCTGCTGATTCAAAAATAAACAGCGCAGGGCATCCGGAATCAGGCGGCTGAAATTAAAATCACCCGGTCCGTAGATATTCCCGCAGCGGGTAATTGCTATCGGCAAACCATAAGTATGGATATAAGTATTGGCGATCAGGTCGGCACAACTCTTAGAAACATCATAGGGATGATTGGCAATCAAAGGGGCATCTTCCCGGTAAGGAAGCTTAATGTGCGAGCCGTATGCCTTATCACTGGAAGCTACCACAATTGCTCTCAGGCTCCGCTTACCGCGGGCAGCCTCAAGCACCTCCCAGGTGCCGGCGATATTGGCCTGGAAAGCATGTAAAGGATTTTTATAACTGCACCCGACAATCGCCTCTGCGGCCAGGTGAAAAACCACACCGACAGAATACTTACTGAATATCTTCCGCAGCAACCCAGCGTCGGCCACGCTGCCGCGGTAAACAATCATTTTTTTATAATCAGCCGAATCTAAAATCGTATCTTTACGGAAAGTTTTAATATCTAAACCGATTACTTTTGCCCCGCAGGCAACCAGGGTTTTAGTCAGATGGCTCCCCAGAAAACCTTCGAACCCGGTGACCAGGACTAATTTATTCCGCCAGAATTTTTTACTGATCATCGTGATTACCAAACCTTCCAGGGAGCTTTTCCGGACTGCCAGATATCTTCAAAATTTATCTTATCCCTTAAAGTATCCATGCACCCCCAGAAGCCCAAATGCTTATAAGCGGCCAATTTACCCTGCTTAGCTAAATTTTCTAACGGCTCTTTTTCCCAGACTGCCGTATCTTCATTTTCAATAAAATCAAATACCTCCGGCTCCAGGACAAAAAACCCGCCGTTGATCCAGCCGCTTTCCCCTTTTGGCTTCTCCAGAAATGAAGAAACCTTGTTCCCGGAGGCAATATCCAACACCCCGAACCTGCCCAGGCTTTGAATTGCCGTCAGCGTTGCCAGGCCTTTATTTTGTTCATGGAATTCGACCAGTTTTTTAATGTTAATATCCGCCAGGCCATCGCCGTAAGTCAGGAAAAACGGCTGGTTACCAACATACTCTTTGATTCTTTTGAGCCGGCCTCCGGTCATCGTATTTAAGCCGGTATCTACCAGGGTGATCCTCCATGGCTCAGAAGCGCTAGTATGCACCTTGGTTTCGTTCTTGGTAAGGTCAATAGTCACATCGCTCATGTGCATAAAATAATGCGAAAAATATTCTTTGATCATATACCCCCGGTACCCCAGGCAGATAATAAAATCATTGAAGCCGTAATGCGAATACAGCTTCATAATATGCCAGATCACCGGTTTACCTCCGATTTCAACCATCGGCTTAGGCAAAATCTCGGTTTCTTCGCTGATCCGGGTTCCCCGGCCGCCTGCCAAGATAACTACTTTCATATTACGCCCCCTTTTGAGGATTGGAAAGCCTCCTGATTAAGCATAGCACTCAAAGCCACGGTTAAGCCAAGCATCACCCAGAAAAGAAAACTAAGCTGCAAGGAATATAAATGCACTTCAAAAAAACTATGAACTAAAAATCCCATTAACCCGGCGGTCAGGCCGATGAGCAAAAAAGAATCTAAAGAACCCCCAAATTTAATACTGGTTTTAATACTTTTGTAAAAAACATAACCAGCAAACAACAAAAAACTTAATAAAGCAAAAATCCCGGTTTCTGCCCAAATCTGCAGATAACAGTTATGCGCATAGCAGGCTTCAAAATTATTAATGTAGGCAGTTGAATAATCCATAAATGTTCCTATTCCTTTACCCAGAAACGGATGGTCCTTAATCATATCCCAGGCGCCGCGGGCCAGCAAAAAACGGTTCGCGTCTTTACGCGGATTAAAATAATATAAAACAGCGGCAAGCGCCGGAATAACAAGGATTACCGCGGAAAAAAATATTAACTCAAACCATTTTTTTATCTTTTGATAGTGTGTCATTAAAAATACGTAGATCGACGCTAAAGTAAGGCCCAGCCAAGCACCCCGGGAATGCGC
>CAZEBD010000064.1:0-6891 GCA_964510625.1 uncultured Planctomycetales bacterium | reverse complement strand
TGATTTTTAGGGATTTTGTGGGTTTTAAGGGGCAGATCCCGCTTTGGCTGGATGAAGGGGTGGCGCAGTGGGAAGAGGAAGCCAAAAGAAAAGAAGTCAAGAATCTGATCCAGCGTTATTATCAGAATGACAATCTGCTTTTAGTCGGTGATATCATGAAGTTGAACATCGAGCACTTAAAAGGTAAGCAGGGGGTGCTCATCCGGGCGACTAAGACCAAAGACGGTAAAGACGGAGTGCTTTTCTTGAGTGCCAATAACCTGGTGGATATCTATTATTTACAGTCGGTTTCTTTGATCGGTTGCTTGATTGAAAAATACGGTTCTAATTCATTTTCCGCTTTTTGCCGCGAATTACGCGATGGCAAAAACGTCGAGGAGGCCTTAAAAACAGTTTATCCTTTACATATACGCAGCATTGCGGAGTTCGAAGATGTCTGGAGGCAGTATTTAAAAGCAGGCAGTTAATCATATCAGGAGGGAAAATGGAGAAAAAGGGGTTTACGCTGATTGAGTTGATGCTGGTAGTGGTGATTATCGGAGCCTTAGTGGCAATGGTCATGCCCCGCCTGACCGGCAGAGGGGAACAGGCCAGGGTAGCTGCGGCCAGCGCCGATATTAATGCTAATATTGCCACCGGGCTAAAGCTTTATGAATTGGATAACGGAAATTTTCCCTCAACCTCTGAAGGCTTAAATGCCCTTTTGACTAAGCCGGCCTCTGCCAGGAATTGGAACGGGCCTTACTTAGAAAGAAAACCCCTGGACCCCTGGGGTAAAGAATATGTTTATAAATCTCCCGGGGAGCAGCGCAAGAGTGATTATGATCTGTCTTCTTTAGGCAAGGATGGAACAGAGAGTGCCGATGATGTTAAGAATTGGGAATAAACTGCCCCGGAAAAAGATCCGTAAGGGTTTTACTCTTCTGGAGGTGATGATCACGACCTGCGTTTTGGCTTTAGGGGCAACTTTGATTTATCAGTCGTTTTTTATCGCCCTTGATTCCTACAATTATTATTCTATTCTTTTAAAAATAACCCCCTGGATGGATGAAAAAGTTTGGGAAGCTCAGGATGACCTGCGGCGTTTAGGCGCGGCTGGGGCAGCATTCGGAGGGGGCCGTTTAGATCTTTATGATAAGAAGTTTGATTGGGATTTAAGCTCGGATTCCCTGGATCAGGATGGTTTTCTTTACCGGATAAGCCTGGTGCTTTCCTGGCCGCAGGGAAAACGGCAGATTCGATTATCAAGGTCAGCGTATGCGCTTTATACGGGGAAATAAAAAAGGGTTTAGTTTAGTCGAGCTCCTGGTGGTTACCGCCATGCTCGGGGTGGTATCTTTGGCTATTTATTCTACTTTTAATAATGGCTTAAAGATCTGGAATAAAATTAACCAGCCTTTGGCCGAAGAAGAGCTCGGCATGTTTTTTGAGCGCTTAAGCCAGGATCTGGGTAATTGTTTCCGGTCCGTAACGATTCCTTTTAGCGGCAGTATCAATAATTTAACCATACCGACATTGGTGGATAACCGCCAGTTAAATTTCCGGTCTTTGGGCCAGGTCACTTATTTATGCAACCCGCAATCCGGCCTGCTCTGGCGGCAGCAGAAAAATTTCAGCCAGATCTACAGCAAAACCGAGGATGAGGCGGCGGTCCTGCTTAAAAACGTGAAGTTTTTTAAATTTGAATATTATTATTGGGATGCCATAAGAAAACAATATTTATGGAAAGAAGAATGGTCAGGGGCGGGGGTGCCTTTGTCCGTAAGAGTGAGTTTAAGCTTAGATGAACCAAGCCAGTCCGATAAAATTACCCGGACGATCAATATTCATCCCGGCAGATAGAGGCCGGGGTAGCATATTGATTGTTGCTTTATGGTCGCTTTGCCTGCTATCTGCTTTTGCGGTTATTTTAAACTATCAGGTAAGACAGGCCTTACTGGTTGCCGTGCGCCTGGATCAAAAGGATAAACTGCGCCTGATTGCCGAAGCCGGGGTAACCAAGGCGATTACGCAGATTATCGCCGATCCGGAGCGGGCTTATGATTATTGGGGGGATGCCTGGAGCGATAATCCCGGGGATTTTAAAAATATTCAGGTCGGAGACGGGGAATTCAGCGTTACTTATAGTTATCCGGATATAAAAAGCGGAAGTTTAGCGGTAGCTTATGGCTGTGTGGATGAGGAAAGAAAAATTAACATTAATAAAGCAGAGCTGGGGGTGCTTGAGCGGCTTTTTAAATTCATTTTGCCCGGGGATGAGATCCAGGCTCAAGAGTTAGCCGCCTGCATTATTGATTGGCGGGATGCTGACAGCGAACTTTCTATTCCTGTCGGCAGCGCAGAATACTTATATTATAGCGGCCTGCCCCAGCCTTATGCGGCTAAAAATTCCGCATTCGAAATACCGGATGAGCTGCTTTTAGTCAAAGGGTTCAGCCAGAATGTTTTTGAAAAAATAAAAGACTATGTTACTATCTATGGAGGCGGCAGGGTCAATATTAATACTACCTCCGCCCCGGTGCTTTACGCCTTGGGACTGTCGGAGGATATTGCGGGTAAAGTTATCCTATATCTGGCAGGTAAAGACGGCCAGCGGGGGACGGAAGACGACAACTTTTTTGTCTCTACCCCCGAGATTGCTTTGCGGTTGTCGCAGGCTTATCCGTTTACCCCGCCGCAGATCGAAGAGCTTGAGCGGGTGGCAGCTTTGTTAGGGGTCAGCTCTGATAATTTTATGGTTAAATCCACAGCCAGCTTAAACAACAGGTATTCTTTAACGGTAACCAGCGCAGTTAACCGGCAGGGCAGGATCCTTTATTGGCGGGAAAATTAAAATGATGAAATTCAATAGTCATAAATTGAAATTCCTATCCGGATTATCTAATCAGGAGCTGATCGGGGTTAATTTCGGTGCCAGTAACCTGAAAATATCTTATATTAAGATTTCACCGAACAAAAAAGAAGTCGTCAACCTGCTGAATTTAGATATCAACGGCCTGGGCGACTTGGATATTGCTAAGGCTATCCAGGTGGCTATCGGCACGCTCAAAGGGCGTAAGCTGGAAGTTGTCGATGTGGTCCCGACACAGCTGGTGATTACTAAAAATATCGAAATTCCTTCTATTGAGCCTAAGGAGATTAAGGAGATCCTCAATCTGCAGGCCGGCCGGCATACCCCTTATTCCCGGGAAGAAATTATCGTGGATTACGTCGAGATCGGCACGTATAAACACAGTTATACTAAAGTGCTTTTAGTAATTGTTGCGCGTTCCGTGGTCAAGCGGCATTATGAGATTCTGGAGCGTGCCGGATTCCGGCTGAAACGGGCATTTCTGGCTTCTGAGGGGTTAGCATTGGCGGTCTCCAGAAGCCTGCGGCTGGAGACGGAGAACGTCCCGGTGAGCATCCTGCATGTCGATGAAAATTCCACGGATTTTAGTATTGTCCTGAGGAATAAAGTGATCTTTATCCGTTCTATTCCGATCGGTAACGCTCAGCTTAAGAATGAAAAAGAGGTTTATCAGATCAAATTTGTAGATGAACTAAAAAGGTCGCTGGAGGCTTATCTGGGGGCGGATATTGAGATCAGCCCGAATATGCTGATTCTTACCGGAGCCGAGGAGGGTTTAAGGGATATTGAAAACCTGCTGAACAGCACGATGCATTTACCGGTAAAGGTATTTGTTTACGGCGGACTGTTTAATCTTTCGGAATTATCACGTGCGGCGATCTTGGCAAATAAGCAGTTGTCTTTTTTTGATGTCATCGCCCCACTTTTAAACGGCCCGGAGATGAAGATTGACATGATCCCGGAGGAGGCCAGGGTGCGCCGGTCGATCGAAGAGAGAGGCAAGGACCTGATCAAAGCCGGAATTTTTATCCTGAGCCTGCTGGTGGTGATTTTTTTAATCTTAGCCAGCAAAATATTTTTTAAAGGCACGCAGTTAAGTAAAATCGAAAGCAAATATTCATCGGTTAACCGGGAAGCGCAAAAATTAGAGAAGGACCTTCTTAAGATCGGTTTAGTTAAAAATTATCTGAATAGCCGCGGTTATTCTTTGGAGGTGCTGGCGGAATTACACGCCCTGGTCACTGCGGAGATTCAGCTGAGCGAAATCCGCTATGACACGGATAAAATATCGGTAAAAGGGGTGGCTGATACGATGAGCGTGGTTTTTTCTTTTGTCGACCGCCTGGAGAAATCGGGATATTTTAAAGAGGTTAAAACCCGCTATACGACCAAGCGTAAAGACGGATTAAGGGATGTTACGGATTTTGAGATTATCGCCCTTACCGAAAGGCCGGTGGATCAATGAAACTGCCAAGCTTAAGAGGGCTGCAAACATTTTTAGGCCGCCTCTCTAAGAAGGAAAAAATAATTTTTTATGTCGCCAGCTCGCTGATCTCGCTTTTGGTGCTTGACCGGGCGATTATCTCTCCGGTATTCTCCAAGATCCAGTCTTTAAATAAGGAGATTCAGGATAAGCAGGATGAGGTTAAAAAGAACCTGAAGATACTTTCGCAAAAGGACCGCATTCTGGCCCAGGGGAATAAATATAGCGCATTCTTAAGCGATTCGGTGATGAGCGAGGATGAACAGGTGACTTTAGTCTTAAAAGAGCTGGAAAGCTTAGCCAATAAGAGCCAGGTGTATCTGGTGGATATGAAACCGGCCGGGGTCAAAGCATCCGGCTCTTCGAAAAGAATTATGATTAACTTAAACTGTGAAGCACAGATGGAACAATTGGTGGATTTCATGTATAATATGGAAGAATCCGCCAGCCTGATCTCAATTGAGAAATATCAGATTACCCCGAAGGCCAAAGATTCAAGCGTGGCCAAATGCAGCATTTCGGTGTATAAAGTAGTCGGATTATAGCAAAGGCACCCCGCGCTTAATGGAATGGCGCGGGTGTTCGCTTGGTAGCGAAAGGAGGAATCATATGAAAAAAATTATTGTGATCGTTTTGGGTTTGTTTTTTACCTGGAGCGTCCCGGCGCAAGCTTTAGAATCGAAATTAATCGATGCCCGCACCCAGATCATGCAGAATTCCCAGGAGATAAAAAAATATTTTGCCACTACCCGCGACCCGGTTCTTATAAACAGTATGTGGGATTCTTCGGTAATGACGGTTTCGCAGTTGGACGCTTATTTTTCGATGCTGGGGATATTTAACACGATTAAAAATGAAAACTTAAGCCCGGAGGCATTTGATTATCTGATTAACTGGTTAAACCGTATCTCAGAGTCGGCGGATTTAAACGCCAAATCTCTGGGCCAGATTAAATCTACCGCTGATGCCCGCAGTAAAGCTATGTCCCTGAAGCTAAAGACGATTCTGGATAATCTAAAGACGGAGGTTGCTAAAGAGCAGAAGACCGTCGGACAGCTGCAGGCAGCGGTGCAGAAAAAATAAATCAAGCTTAATTCTATGCCTACATATATTCTGTTATTCCAGTGCCAAGACCGCAAGGGGATCGTCGCCCGGCTTTCCGATTTTATTCTCAAAAGCGGCGGTAATATCATTACTGCCGACCAGCATTCTACCGGCCCGCAGGGCGGGTATTTTTTTATCCGGGTGGAGTTTGTTTTGGATAATCCCGGAATCCGTAAGCAGGATCTGATTGCGGCTTTTAAGCCGGTGGCGCAGGAGTTTGCGGGCAGCTGGAATATTTATGACCGCGCGGAAATCTTACGTATGGGGGTCTTAGTTTCAGAGCCCGGCCATTGCCTGGCGGATCTATTGTATTTATGGAGCACCGGGGAATTAAAAGTCCGGATCCCATTTGTGGTCAGTAATTGCCAAAAACACTCTAAATTGGTAGAGAGTTATGGCCTGCCGTTTCATTATCTGGCCGCGGATAAAGCTGACCGCCGGGAGCAGGAGATTTTGTCTTATGTTTCAGGCCAAACCGATTTTTTGGTTTTAGCCCGCTATATGCTGGTACTTTCCGCGGATTTTCTGAAAAAATACAATCAGGATATCATTAATATCCATCATGGCTTTCTGCCATCTTTTAAGGGCGCTGATCCTTACGGCCAGGCACTGAAGAAAGGGGTCAAGATCATCGGTTCGACTGTGCATTTTGTCAGTGAAGAGCTGGATGAGGGGCCGATTATCGCTCAGGAGATCGAACATGTCTGTCACCGGGATAGCCGGCAGGACCTGATCAATAAGGGTAAACAGGCGGAGAAAAAAGCCCTGGCGTATGCTTTATCAAAATATGTCGATTACCGGATTATCCGCTACGCCGATAAAACGATTGTTTTTTAATTCTGGCAATAATTTCTTTAATGCTTGACTCCGGAGTCGAAGCTCCGGCGGTAATCCCAACATTCCTGGCAGAGATCAGCCAGGAATTTTTTATTTCTTTGGCCGAATTGACCCAATAGCTACGGGGATTTAAAGATTTGGAAATTTCATAAATCCTTTTGGTGTTGGCGCTGGTCTTTGAGCCGATGATGATCATCACCGAATTCTCAAGCGGCATGGTTTTGATTTCGTTCTGTTTGATCTTCGTCGGGTTACAGATTGTGTTATGAAAGTTGATTTGGGGGATATGCCGGCGTAATACTTCCAATATTGCTAATACCTTATTCAGGTTTTGCGTGGATTGCACGACGATCCCGGCCTTGCGGATATTTTTGAGTTTATTTAAGTTAAGATTATCCAGCGCATCAATGACAATGGCCGGGGTGCTCAGCTGGCCGACGATCCCCTGGACTTCATCATGGCGCTTATCCCCAATGATAATGACTTTGTGCCCGGTATCCTCTAATCTCCTGGCAGTTTTATGTATTTCTTTGACCATCGGGCAAGTTGCATCGATTACCCGGTAACCGAGTTTTATCGCTTGTTTTAGGGTCTTGCCGGAGCAGCCGTGCGCCCG
>CAZEBD010000063.1:0-7021 GCA_964510625.1 uncultured Planctomycetales bacterium | reverse complement strand
CCGCTTATTTACCATCGGAATAACCGGAATAACCGGGGCAACGCATTTAAAGAACCGGGATTTTAAAGCTTTGATCGAGAAGGCCAAATCTCTGCCGCCTTTACCGGAGGCTCCCGGAAAAAAGATCTGGACGGGTTTTCACCATACGGCGGTCCTGGGCCTGGCGGATAAGATTGTCGATCTGGTCAAAGCCGGCAAAATTAAACATTTTTTTCTGATCGGCGGCTGCGACGGGGCCAAGCCCGGCAGGAATTATTACACGGAGCTTGCCGAAAAAGTCCCCCAGGATTGTGTTATCCTTACGGTGGCCTGCGGTAAGTACCGTTTTAACAAACTGGATTTCGGGGATATTCAGGGAGTCCCCCGGTTAATCGACCTGGGCCAGTGTAATAACGCTTATTCAGCCGTGCAGATCGCCTTGGCATTATCCAAGGCTTTCGGCTGCGGGGTAAATGATCTGCCTCTAACTCTGGTCCTCTCCTGGTTTGAGCAAAAAGCAGTTGCCATTCTATTGTCTTTGCTGTATCTTGGTGTCAAAGGGATCTATATCGGGCCGACCCCGCCGGCTTTTATCAGCAAGAATGTGTTCGGGGTCCTGCAGGATAAATTTGACCTGAAATTGATCAGTACACCCGAAGAAGACTTAAAAATAATCTTAAAAAAATAAAAAGGAGGACCGGTATTATGGCAGATTTAAGGGATTTATTACAGAGCGCGGATTGGAAGGCGGAAAAACATGTGCCGGTGATCGAATCCGCCGAAACAATCGCTAAGGGGCAGGTCTGCCAGATCCAGCTCAGCGTGGGTAAGCAGATTGCGCATCCTAATACCACCGAGCATCATATCCGGTGGATGGAATTGTATTTTCTGCCGGCCGGGGAAAAGTTTCCATATCAATTAGCGCGTTTCGAATTTAATGCGCACGGAGAATCGGTGCAAGGGCCCAATACCAGCACGGTATTTGCTGAGCCAAGTGTCTCGGCAGCCTTTAAGACTGAGAAAAGCGGCCTGCTAATGGCTGCGGCTTATTGTAATATTCACGGCCTGTGGCGGAGTGAAAAAGAGATTAAGGTAGAATAAAGTTAATCTTTTTAAACAGGGGAGGCAGTTATGTGTATGATAAAGCTTTCGCATTTGCTGGCAATTGTTCCGGTTTCTGTTTTGTTAACGGCAAGTTTCTTTGTTCTTTATGCTTTGCGTAAAGTTGAGGAAAAAGGGCTTAAAGCTTTTGGTTATGTGGCCGCCGCTTCTCTTTGGCTGGCAGCACTGGTGGTTTTTTCAGGCGCCGTCTATAAAATGTCTCAAGGCCCTGGCCGGATGCCGGGGATGATGGGTAAGAAGATGGGCTGCATGTCGCAGATGATCTCTAAACCTGAACCAAAGGGGATGCCGATGCCCGGGAAGGAACCGATGGCTAAGGATCAGAAACAGCCGCCAATGGGCAAATGCTCCACCGATAATAAGGGTTACGTGGTAAGAGCTGAATAAAATTATAAATGCGGCAATGCCTAAGGAGGAAAAATGAGTAAATATAGATGCTTAGTGTGCGGTTATATCTATGACCCGGCCGCCGGCGACCCGGATAACGGAATTAAACCGGGCACCAGCTTTGAAGCCCTGCCGGCTGATTGGGTTTGCCCTGAATGCGGAGTGGGCAAGGATCAGTTTGAGAAAGTGGTTTAAGAAAGCGTTATGCCTGTAGAAATTAAAGTTAAAGTCAAGGAAGTCATCCGGCGCAACTATAATGTTAAGAGTTTCCGCCTGGAAGCTCCGGGGGATCCGGATTTTAAAGCCGGCCAGTTCCTTTTGGTCAAGCTGCAGGATGACCCGCAGCTAAAAAGATACCTTTCTATCTCCAGCTCTCCTACTGAAAAGTGTTACCTGGAGTTTACCAAGAAACTGACGGAAAGTGATTTTTCTAAGGCTTTGAATAATCTAAAAGCCGGGGATGAGGTAGTAATCCAATATCCCTTTGGGAAATTTGTTTTAGATGGATCCTCTAAAAGGATCGCTTTTTTATCCGGAGGCATCGGGATTACCCCCATCCGCAGTATCTGTAAATATGCGGCGGATACAAACCTGGGCTTGGATATGGTTTTGGTTTATGCCAACCAGTCGCTTAAGGATGTAGTTTTTAAGGAAGATTTTGAGGCGATGGTAAAAAATTATCCCCAGCTGAAGGTAGCGCATGTGTTATGTGAATCCTCACCCGGATTTAAGTGCACAGTCGGGCGGATTAACCGGCAGGTGATCCAGGATGAGATCGCCGACTATGCGCAAAGGAAATTTTATCTTTGCGGGCCGCCGGGGATGGTTGAAGCGATGAATACAATATTAACTCAGGAGCTAAAGGTGCCTTCGGAGATGATTGTGACTGAGAATTTTCAGGGATATTAGGAGGATCTATGGCAGCGGTTGAGATTTTACCCGGGATTTATTCGGTCGGTGCGGTGGATTGGAATGTACGTAATTTTCACGGCCATACCTATACCACGCAGAGGGGTACAAGCTACAATGCTTATCTGATTATCGATGAAAAAATCACCCTGATTGATACTGTATACGGTCCGTTTGCTCAGGAGTTAATCGATAATATCAAAGAGATTATCCCCCCGGAAAGAATCGATTATATTATTGCCAATCATGTGGAGACGGATCATTCCGGAGCGCTCCCGCTGCTGATGCCGCTTTGCCCGAAAGCCAAAATCCTGGGCACGGCCAAGTGCCGGGAGGGGCTGGAAAAACATTATTATAAAAACTGGGATTTCCAGGTGGTTAAAACCAATGATCAATTAAAGTTAGGCAAGCGCACGCTTTCTTTTATTGAAGCCCCGATGATCCACTGGCCGGACAGCATGTTTACATATTGTGCGCAAGATGCGCTGCTTATGCCTAATGATGCTTTCGGCCAGCATTTTGCTTCCTCTTTACGATTTGATGACCAGGTTGATCCGTGCGCCCTTATGGAGGAAGCAGAAAAGTATTATGCCAATATTCTTTGGCCGCTGGGTGCAGTGATCCTTAAGAAAATTCAGGAGCTTCAGGGCCTGAATTTACCGATTAAAATGATTGCTCCCAGTCACGGGATTATCTGGCGGAAGGATCCGGCTAAAATAATCAATGCTTACCTGGGTTGGGCGGGCGGCCGGACCAAAAAGAAGGCAGTCCTGGTTTATGAAACGATGTGGGGATCAACCGCCAGGATGGCTGAAAAAATAGTGGGAGGGTTGGTTTCGGCAGGGATAGAAACTCAACTGTTTGATATCGCCAACAGCGACCGCACAGAAATAATCACGCAGATGCTTTCGGCCGAGGGTTTTATCTTTGGCTCTTCAACTCATGATAATGATATGTTGCCTAATCTTGCCGCTTTTCTTGAGATGGTCAAAGGTTTTAAACCTAAGAACAGGAAATTCGGGTTTTTCGGCTCATACGGCTGGGCCGGCGGAGCGACAAAAGAGATGAAAGAAATGCTTAAAAGCAGC
This sequence comes from uncultured Planctomycetales bacterium, assembly GCA_964510625.1. GTDB lineage: Bacteria > Omnitrophota > Gorgyraeia > Gygaellales > Profunditerraquicolaceae > UBA6249. Next base: position 3,536 of record CAZEBD010000063.1, on the reverse strand, counting down.
GGGGTGGAGCCGGCTGCTCCGGAATTCTCCTGTAAATATGTCCCGGATACTGCTGAGTTAGCCGCGTGTTTTGAGTTCGGAGTAAAATTCGCAGAAAGCCTGAAATGAAACATATCCCGGCACAGGTTGTAAATTTTTTACTCACCCAGGGTTTTGTAGTTGTTTCTTCGATTGATAAAAACGGATTTCCGCATACTTCCTGTAAGGGGATTGTTAAGGTTGATCCGGCCGGTAAAATTTATCTGGTCGATGTCTACCATGGGGTGACCCGCGGCAATATCGCTGGCAACCCCCGGATCAGCATAAGCCTGGTGGATGAACATAAGTTTAGCGGTTATTGCCTTAAAGGTATGGCCAGGATGGTGGAGAACGAAGCGATCAGCCAGGAAATCATTAAGACCTGGGAGGATAACCTGACCGGGCGCCTGACGAAAAGATTGCTGAAAAATTTGGCTTTGGATAAAGGCCAAAGGCACCATCCGGAAGCCCATCTTCCACCGCTGCCCAAACATCTGATTGTTCTTGAGGTCGAGGAGATCGTTGATCTTGCACCGGAGCATTTAAATAAGGAGGTTTAAACATGGCTAAAAACGTAAAAGTTTATAGTACCCCGACCTGCCCCTGGTGTATTCGCGCCAAGCAGTTTTTAAATGAAAATAAGGTTGCGTTTGAGAACCTGGATGTATCGACAAATCAGGCGGCAGCGGATGAAATGATGGCCAAAAGCGGGCAGATGGGGGTTCCGGTCATCGATATCGAAGGAGAGATTATTGTGGGGTTTGATAAAGAAAGAATTAAATCAGCCCTGGGGTTATAAAAAATCAGTTAGGGGGAGTCGGTTTGGAGAGCAAAGTTTATGATCTGATCATTATCGGTGCCGGCCCGGCGGGGATTACCGCCAGCGTTTATGCCGCCAGGAAAAAGCTGGATTTTTTGGTCATCAGCCTGGATATCGGCGGCCAGGCAGCTTGGAGCGGTGAGGTTGAAAATTACACCGGTTATCAGTTTATCAGCGGGCCGGAATTGGCTCAGAAGTTCCAGGAGCATATGCTTGGCGCCGGGACCCCGATTAAAGAAAACGAAGAGGTGGTATCACTGGCCAAATCCGGAGAACGCATTCAGATAAAAACCAATAAGGCTGATTACTGGGCTAAAAGCGTAATTATTGCTTCCGGGAAAAAATCAAAAGAATTAGGGGTCAGCGGCGAGAAAGAATTTAAAAATCGCGGCCTGACCTATTGCGCTACCTGTGACGGGCCGCTATTCTCCGGTAAAAATGTCGCGGTAATCGGCGGAGGGAATTCGGCGCTGGATGCGGTTTTGCAGCTGGCCAGGATCGCCAGGCAAATTTATCTTGTGAATAATACTTTGAGCCTGGCAGGAGATCCAGTTATGCGCAGTAAGGTCCAGGCCTTAGCCAATGTCACCGTATTAAATAATTCTTCGGTAGCCGCTATTCTTGGGGATAAATTTGTTACCGGTTTAAAGATTAAGAGCGCAGAGCAGGAGAAAATATTAGCAGTGCAAGGGGTGTTTGTGGAGATCGGGCTTATTCCTAATTCCGTATTTGCCCAGGATGTAAAAAAGAATTCTAAGAACGAAATAATTATTGATGCGCGTAATCAGACTAATCTTGCCGGCGTCTTTGCCGCCGGTGATGTTACGGATGTGCCGGAGAAGCAGATTATTATTGCCGCCGGAGAGGGCTCCAAGGCCTGCTTAAGCGCTTTCCATTATTTATCCCGGAATAAATTTGATTAATTATGAATGCGTTTATCCGTAGAAGAAGGGTCAAACAGCTTTTAGTTACCCCGGTGTTTTTAGCCATACTGGGTTTTGGCTGGGGTTTTGTCTGGCTGGGATATTTTATTCCTTTTTGTATGATCGCCGGTATCGGGATCGGATGGTTTAAGGGGAGAAAATGGTGCGATTGGTATTGCCCCCGCGGCAGTTTTTATGACGCGTTGATCAGCCCGCTTTCTGCGCAGAAACCGATCCCGGAGTTATTTAAGAATCTTTATTTCAGGCTGGGAGTTTTATCTATACTGATGGTCATTATGGCAGTCAGTGTTATTCTGCGCTGGCCGGATGCCTCTAAAATCGGGATGTTTTTTGTAGTGATGCTTACTGTTACATCGGTTTTAGGGATTATTTTGGGTATAATATTTCAACAACGCTCCTGGTGTATGATTTGCCCGATCGGGACAATTATTGCACTTAGCTCTAGGCAGAGGTCGCCGCTTAAGATAGATTCGGATTTATGTAACGAATGTAAAGTTTGCCGCAAGGTTTGCCCGGTGCAGATTAAGCCCGATCAATATAAGTCTAAAGGGGTGCAGCGGATAACTGACCGGGATTGTTTAAAATGCCGCCAGTGCCTGAGTATTTGCCCGCAAAAGGCGCTTTCTTTATAAAAGGCGTTTTTTTAACAATTAAGTTGCGGGTAGTTTTTTACAGTGGTAAAATAAAAACATAACTATACAAAGGAGACAAGATGAGAGAAAAAATCGAAAAAGCGTTGGATAAGGTCCGGCCGATGTTAGCCGCCGACGGCGGTAATGTGGAATTAGTGAATGTGACCGCCGATGGGGTAGTGCAATTGAAATTAAAGGGGGCTTGCGGATGCTGCCCGATGAGTTCAATGACCCTCAAGAATGGGATTGAAAAAATCCTCAGGCAGGAGGTTCCGGGAATTAAAGAGGTTATCGCTTTATAACCGGATTTTAGGAAGATGATGCTTGAGGATAAACTTAAGCGGCTTAAGCGCATAGTCGCTGCTTATCGATCGGTATTAGTCGCTTTTTCCGGAGGCCAGGATAGCGCTTTTTTGCTTAAAGTTTGCTCAATGGTTCTGCCGCCGGATAAGCTTTTGGCAGTTACCGCGGTTTCGGCTACTTATCCTAAGGCAGAATTGGCCAAAGCCAAAGCTTTAGCCAAACAGATAGGCGCGCGGCTTAAAATAATCAGGACGGCGGAGCTGGATAACCGGAAGTTTTCGGATAATTCTATCCGGCGCTGTTATTTTTGTAAAAAAGAGCTTTTTTCAAAGCTCATCCGTATCGCTAAACAAAATAAATTAGAATTTGTTTTAGAGGCCAGCAGCCTTTCGGACAAATTTGATTATCGCCCGGGAAACATTGCTAAGCGGGAGCTTAGAATTAAATCTCCCTTAGTTAAGGCCGGCTTTACCAAAGAAGATATTCAGGCGGCCAGTAAAAAAATGGGCCTGGCTACCTGGAATAAATCAAGCTTGGCTTGTCTGGCCTCCCGCATACCTTATGGAATGAAAATCACGGCGGGGATGCTTAAGCGCATTGACCGGGCCGAGGAGTATTTAAGCGGTTTAGGTTTTAAGCAGGTGCGCCTGCGCCATTACCACGGCTTATGCCGTATTGAAGTGGATAAAAGTGAACTTAGTCGCCTATTCAGCAAGCGCCAGGGTATAGTCAGGCGCCTAAAAGATTTAGGTTACCATTATATTACCTTAGATTTAGAAGGGTACCGTACGGGAAGTTTAAATGAGGTAATCAATAAAT
>CAZEBD010000062.1:0-7314 GCA_964510625.1 uncultured Planctomycetales bacterium | reverse complement strand
AATTTTCTTTCATAGAACTATCTTTATTCCATATTATATCTGAGAGTTCTTTGTTATAGACAAATTTCTCATATGTTTTATAGGTTGAAAATTTTTTTAACATAAACGATTTTTTTATGTATATATAAAAAAAAATAAAGAGAATCATTATTATTTTATATATAAAATAAAATTACGTACCACACATGGGTGATATTGGTGTAAAGATAAAAGAATTAGCCTCGCAGGCGATCGTGCTTATCGTGACCAATCCGTTAGATATTATGACTCTTTATGCCTTAAGGATTACCGGTTTTAAGCCGGAAAAGTTGTTTGGTATGGGGATCAGTTTAGATACTGCCAGGTTTATTAATCTGATCGCTCAGGAGCTGCATCTTCCGGCTACCGATATTGAGGCACAAGTTCTGGGTGCTCACGGTGAAAATATGCTGCCCCTGCCCAGGTTTGCTAAAGTAAAAGGGGTGCTTTTAGATGAGTTTATCAGCGATGATAAAACAAAAACGCTTATCCAGGCGACGATCGGCCGGGGGGCGCAGATCGTCGCTAACCTGGGAGCCGGCAGCGCATTTTTCGCTCCTTCAGCGGCGATCGCGGAAATTGTAAAAGCCATTGTCAAGGACCAGAAGCGCACGATCGGTTTATGCGTTTATCTTACCGGCCAATACGGTATAAAAGATACCTGTATTGGAGTACCCTGCCGCCTGGGAAAAAACGGTATTGAACAGGTGATTGAGCTTGAGCTTACGCCGGATGAATCGGCTAAACTTATTGATTCGGCAAAAGCTGTAGCCACAGCAGCAGCGCAGTTATTTGTTTGATTTTAAAACCTATGTATGATCTGGCGGTCATCGGAGCAGGATGGGCAGGTTTTAATGCGGCCCTGGAAGCAAAAGAGTCGGGTTTAAGAGTCTGCCTGATTGATTCCGGCTTAATCGGCGGAACCTGCCTGAACTACGGTTGTATCCCCACCAAAACATTAATCCATTGTGCTAAAATATTTTCTCTGGCTAAAAATTCAGAGCAGTCAGGCGTCCAGTTTGATAATTTGCGCCTGAATTTTTCCCGGATGCAGGAGGAGAAAGACAGGATCGTTTCTCTCATGGCTAAAGGAATGCAAAGCCGCCTGAGCGGTATCGATTTTATTAATGCACCGGCTGAAATTACCTCTGGCCGTAAGCTTAAGGCCGACGGCCGCCCGATTGAGGCTAAATTTATACTGTTTGCTACCGGCAGCCGCCCTTTGGAATTACCGGGTTTAGCGTTTGATGGTAAAAAAATAATTTCCAGCGATCAGGCGCTTGCCTTAAGCGAAATTCCGCAGTCTTTGTTAATTGTCGGCGGGGGCGTGATTGGCTGTGAATTTGCGGGTTTATTTTCTGCCCTGGGTTCTGACGTCACAATTGTGGAAAAACTGCCCCGGCTCCTGGCCCAGGAGGATAGTGAGCTGGGCAGAAAGATCGAAGTTATCTTTAAGAAAAAAGGGATCAAGGTAGATTGCGGTGCGGATGTTACCGGGTATGATTTTAACAGATACTCCCGGGTATTAATCTGTGTTGGCCGCCTTGCTAATACCAGCGGGCTGGGCCTGGAAGAATTGGGCCAGGTTGTAAAAGACCGGCGGATTCTGACCGATGAATACCTTAGGCTGCCGGTAGATAATTTCTATGCTGCCGGAGACTGTACTGCCAGGGTAATGCTGGCGCATTACGCTGCTTACCAGGGGGTAGCGGCAGTCCGGAATATGCTGGGCGGCAATCAGCAGAAAGCCGATAACCAGATTATACCGTCCTGTATCTTTACCGAGCCTCAGATTGCCAGTGTCGGTTTAAGCCAGGATGCGGCCGCAGCAAGCGGATTAGCGGTTAATGTAAGAAAATTCGATTTTCGTTCTAACCCCATGGCGCATATTATTGACCAGACCGAGGGTTTTATCAAGGTTATCATTGATCAAAAATCCGACCGGGTAATCGGCGCATCGATTATCGGGCCGCAGGCTGCGGAATTGATCGCGGTTTTAGCCGTAGCGGTCAATGCCCAGCTTACTGCCCGGCAGGTCAGCCGGATGATTTTTGCGCACCCTACTTTATCCGAAGGTTTGCGCGATGCGCTTTAAAGGAGGCCTGAATGGTTAAAGTCGTTTTGCCGGAATTAGGAGAAGGGATCACTAAAGCTACCGTTTCCTATTGGTTTTTCAAAGATGGGGAAATGGTCAACCAGAATGATGACCTGGTGGAGCTGACTACTGATAAATCTACCTTTAATCTGCCCAGTCCTTGCACCGGAAGGATATCCGAAATCATGTATAGCGAAGGCAATAGTGTCGAAGTCGGGCAGATCCTGGCCGTAATCAACGAAAGCAGTAAGGCTTAAAGCCATTTTTGTTGACAATCCGCGGCTTTTCCCTAATAATGTATAAGTATAATTAAAAACAGCTGCAATAATTATTATCTAATGGGAATCGATTATAAAAAAGAATTAGAAAGCGCTGCCAGGAATATGATCTTTGTGCATGACCCTGATCTTTTGATCAGGATGATCGTGCGCCGGATGGTCGATCGTGTAAAAATCGCTCATGCCAGTTTTTTTCTGCATAATAAAGAAAAACAGGCTTATCTGCCAACGATCTCCCGCGGATCTTTAGGTAAAAAAATACCCTTAGATATGGTCTGTATCGATAAAGATGATGTGCTTATCCGCTTTTTCCGGGAGCATAAAAGTAATTTCTTCTTTAAAAGAGAGGGGTTGTTACTGCATGAAGGCCGGGAGGCGTTAAAGGGCGCTAAATTAAAGCCAGCCTCAAAACAACAGCTGGCGCAGGTCCTTTACCAGATGGAGTTATTGGAGGCGGATGTCTGCATCCCCAGTTATTTCCGCGATGAATTACTGGGGCTTTTATTTTTGGGGAGTAAAGAGGACGGTTCTAAATTCATTAATGAAGAATTAGATTTTTTTGTTGCCCTTATTTCCAATGTAGCGATGGCCATCAGAAATGCGCAATTGTTTAAAGAGTTGGAGTATGAATTGGGCCGCAAGCATCAATTGTTTACGCGTACGACGGTAGCTTTGGCCGCGGCGATCGAGGCCAAGGACCATTACACGCACGGCCATACCAGCCGTGTAACTAACCTAAGCCTGGAGATCGCTCAAAGCATGGGTCAGAAGGATAAGCGTATTTTTAACAATAAGTTTATGGAGGACCTGCATATCTCAAGCCTGCTGCATGATATCGGTAAAATCGGCATACCGGAACATATTTTGCATAAAAGGAGCAGCTTGACTGTCGGTGAGCATAACCGGATCAAGGAACATCCGATGATCGGGGTCAATATTTTAAAGTCGATCAAAGAGTTGGAAGGGGCAGTAGAGGGGGTTAGGTACCATCATGAGCGTTTCGACGGTAAAGGCTACCCTGATGGGCTGAAAGGCGATCAGATTCCTTTAATTGCTTCGATCATCGCGGTGGCCGATTCTTTTGATGCGATGAACACGGACCGCCCCTACCGTTTGGCCTTAAACAAAACCGAGGCAATCGCCGAAATTAAAAACCTAAGCGGCCGGCAGTTTGCTCCCTGTGTTGTTGACACTTTTATTGAACTTTGCCGGGAGGGCAAGATTTAACTTACCATGCATCCTAAGCGCATCATTTTAATGTATATCTCTGAGGTTTCCGGCCACCGCAGCGCCACTATGGCGATTGAAAAAGCCGTGCGCATACTGCATCCGCAGGCCCAGATCATGAGCATTAATGCTTTTAATTATACCAATCCGATCTCGGAAAAAGTGATCAACCGGATCTATATGGAGGTGATTAAGCGCACTCCTAAAGTCTGGGATTACCTTTATGATAACCCCAGCGTGGTTAAAGGCCTGGAAAACATCAAAAAATTCATCCATAAATCAAACTCTCCGAAACTTAAAAAACTTTTTGACAGTTTTAAGCCGGATTTAGTCGTCTGCAGCCAGGCTTTTCCCTGCGGGATGGTCGCCGATTTCAAAAAAAGTTACGGGTCAAAATTGCCGCTAATCGCGGTGCTTACCGATTATGTCCCGCATTCTTATTGGGTTTATGATGAAGTAGATTACTATATTACTCCTTCGGAGGAAGTGAGCAGGCGCCTTGAACAAAAAGGAGTGAAAGCGGCTAAAATTATGACTTACGGTATACCCTTTGACCCACAGTTTAATCAGGAGCGCAATAGCGCAGAGATCTTTGCGAAATTAAAGCTGAACCCCTCTAAGCCTACAATCCTGATTATGGGCGGCGGCCAGGGGTTGGGCCCGATCAAAACAGTGGTCAGGTCGCTGGAAAAAAGCGGGCATGATCTTCAGGAATTGATTATTACCGGGACGAACAAAAGATTATTCCGTTCTTTAAGGCGCAAAATTAAACGTTATAAAAAAGAGATACATTTGTTTGGTTTTATCAAGAATATCCACGAATTAATGCATATCTCCCAGGTGATTATCACTAAGCCCGGTGGGGTGACCACCGCCGAAGTCTTAAGCATAGGCCTGCCGATGGTGATTATTAAACCTATTCCCGGGCAAGAGATCAATAATACCAATTTCCTGACCCATAAACAGGCGGCAGTCAAAGTAGATGATCCTGAAGAGGCCTACCACATGATCGATGACCTGTTAAATAATAAAGCCAAATTGGAGCGATTAAAGGCTGCCGGATTAAAGATTGCCAAGCCTCAGGCAAGTATGGATATCGCCCGGCTTATCTTAAGTTTATAAATCGTGCTTAATTATTATATCTACCGTTTCGGCCAATTTTTAGCTCTTTCCTTGCCGCTAAAGTCAGCGTACTCTTTAGCCGCAATTTTATCCCGGGTATATTATTTTGCGGCATTTGCCGATCGAAGGCGACTGATTGCTAACCTGCGGGTAATTTTCCCGGAAAAAAACGCATTAGAGCTTAGGCGGATCAGTAAAATGGTCTTTTGTAATTTTGCCAAATACCTGGCAGATTTTTTCCGTTTTGAAAAAATCGACCAAGCCTATATCAGCCGGAATATAAAATTAGAAAATCTGCATTATTTTGACCAGGTTTTGGCTAAAGGTAAAGGGGTAGTGGTAGTTACTGCGCATCTGGGTAACTGGGAACTGGGGGGAGCGGTAATGGCACTTTTAGGCTACCCGATGTGGGCGGTCGCCCTGCCGCATAAGGATAAACGGGTCAATGAGTTTTTTGATGCCCAGAGGAATAAAAAAGGGATTAAAATTATGCCGATGGGCAAAGCCATCCGCAGCTGTATTTCTCATATCCGGAATAATCATATGGTGGCTTTAGTCGGAGACCGGGATTTTACCGAAAAAGGGATGATCATCGGTTTTTTCGGCAAGCCTACGCATTTTCCTGAAGGGCCGGCAGCGTTAAGCCTGATTACCGGAGCCAGTATCGTCCCGGGATTTTTGTTCCGTAATCCGGATGATAGTTTTACCCTTAAAATCGAGAAGCCTATTGAGTTTACCCCTAGTGGAAATCGCACTCAGGATATGGCGGATCTGATTGGTTTATATAAAAATATCTTCCAGGATTATATCCGTAAATACCCGGAACAATGGTATGTCTTCCGCCGGTTTTGGGCAGAATAAATATGCGTATCTGCGTAATTATCCCTACTTATAATGAATCTCTGGCAATTGCCGGATTGATCGGGCGGATCCAGGCGCTGGGGCTGGATGCGATCATTATCGATGACGGATCGGTAGATAATACGGTTAGGATCGCCAAGACTGCCGGGGCCAAGGTCCTGGCTAATCAAAAGAATATGGGTAAAGGGGCTTCTTTGATCAAAGGGTATAATTTTGCCCTGCAGGAGGGGTTTGACGCCGTGATCAGTATGGACGGTGATGGACAGCATTCTTGTGATGACCTGGAGGCTTTCATCCGGAAAGCGCAAAGTTGCCCCAGTGTATTAATTGTCGGCAACCGCATGGGTAGCGCAAAGGGGATGCCGTTTTTAAGGGTGGTTACCAATTGGTTGATGTCAAAATTTATCTCTCTTTTAGTCAGGCAGGAGATTCCGGATACTCAATGCGGTTATCGCCTGGCAAAAAAAGAGCTTTTGAGCCGGATAGATCTATCCAGCTCCAAATATGAGATCGAATCTGAGGTATTATTGAAAGCAGCACATCTGGGTTTTAAAATCGAATCGATTCCGGTCAAGACGATCTACTCCGGCCAGAAAAGCCGGATCAATCCTTTGACCGATACTTTACGGTTTTTGCGTTTTATAATCATGGAATTTTTAAAGCCCCGTAAACATGCTTGAGGTTATTTTACAATATTTAGGTAATTTACCGAAAGAGGCGATTGTCTTAATTGTAAGCGCTTTGCCGGTCTCTGAGTTAAGAGGCGGAATACCGTTAGCCTTATCTTTCGGGATGCCTTTGGGTAAGGCTTTTTGGCTGGCGGTGGCAGGAAATTGTTTGATCGTGCCGCCGGCGCTTTTTCTTTTTGAGCCGGTAACCCGGGCTTTAAGGGAATTTAAGCTCTGGGCGAGGTTTTTTGAATGGGTTTTTGAGCGGACCAGGCGAAATTCGGATGTTGTCCAGAAATATGAAGCATTAGGTTTGTTGCTTTTTGTAGCGATACCTTTGCCGATAACCGGGGCCTGGAGCGGGGTGATCGCCGCATCCTTATTTAAGATCCGTTTCCGCTATGCGCTGAGCGCGATTATTGCCGGGGTGATTTGCGCCGGGGTGATTGTTTCGGCATTATGTGTTTTTGGGATGTTGAGCTGGAAGGCGGTGTCCGCTTGATTCAGGTCTATACCGGAAACGGAAAAGGAAAAACTACGGCGGCTTTCGGGCTGGCTTTACGGGCCGCCGGGGCAGGATTGAATGTCTATATCGGGCAGTTCGCCAAAGGGCAGGTTTATCATGAAATTAAAGCCCTGAAGAAATTCAGCAATATAAAGGTGGAGCAGTTTGGCCGGCGTTGTTTTATTAAAAAATCTCCGCAGGCCCGGGATATTCAAATGGCGCTGGACGGCTTGCACCGGGTTCAGGAGATTGTTGTTCAGGGGCGGTATCAGGTAGTTATTTTGGATGAGGTTAATATCGCGGTTAAGTTCAGGTTAGTGCCGGTCAATGATTTATTGGAATTGATCAGGCAGGCCCCGAAAAGTATTGAGCTGGTGCTTACCGGCCGTTACGCGCACCCGAAAATTATTAAAGTTGCGGATTTAGTCAGCCGCATTCAGGAGGTTAAGCATTATTATAATCAAGGGCAGGCAGCCCGGCCGGGGATTGAGTTCTAAAAACTTTTTCTTGACACAGGGAATCGCTTGCATTATCATTACT
>CAZEBD010000061.1:0-7443 GCA_964510625.1 uncultured Planctomycetales bacterium | reverse complement strand
AATTATCGGCAGCCATTCCTGGATAAACCACATCCCCAAAATAATAAATAAGAACAGCGGGGTGATATACTTAATAATAAATTTATAGATCTTAGGAATAGCCATATCCGCGCCTTTATGTATCTCCTCCCAAGCCCGGTCCATGCCGAATACCCAGACAAAAAGCACCGTCTCGATGGTGGCAAAAACTACCAGAAAGGAGGTGCCGCCCCAAAAATCCAGCTCATCCACCACCCCGCGGCCCAGAAAAAATACCGCCGGTTGGCATAAAATAAAAGCGGCTGCGCCAAAGATTGCGGCAGCACGTTTTCTTTTAATATTAAACTCATCTTCCAGAAAAGCCACCGCCGGCTGAGCCAAAGAAACCGAAGAGGTTATCCCGGCTAAAAATAAAAAAAAGAACCAAAAAAATCCGAAGACCTGCGGAGCGGGTAATTTATTGAGCACCAGGGGCATGGTTACAAAACCCAGATTAAATACCCCGGACTGGGCGATCGCTTTAATATCCGCCGGGCCAAAAAATACAAATGCCGCCGGAATAATAATGCTGGCACCTAAAATAACCTCGGTTGTCTCATTCGTGGCCGAAGCAGTCAGCCCGGAAAGCACGACATCATCGGCCTTTTTCAAATAACTGGCATAGGTAAGGATCACTCCGATACCCACGCTTAAGGTAAAAAATATCTGTCCGGCAGCCTCGATCCAGACCTTAGCCGATTTAAGCGCGGAAAAATCCGGGTTCCACAAAAATCCAAATCCTGCCCAGACATTCCAATCCGGATGAACAGGATCCGGAGCACCCAGCGTCAAAACCCGCCCCATCAGCGCCAGACCAAAAATAAATAAAAGCGGCATTGCCCATTTGCAAAGCCGCTCGATCCCACCTTTTATCCCGGAATAAATCACCCAGACATTCAGCAAAAATGTGACCAGAAAGAAAGTATAGGCAGTGCCGATCCCGTTAAAATACTGATTCTTTTCTAACCCCTGGAAGCCGGCTAAAAAGCTGCGTAATGACTGTTGGTCTGATAAAACGGTATACTTACCGGTTAGAGCAAAGAAACTGTAAGCCAGGGTCCAGGATTCAATAAAAATATAATAGATAAAGATAACCAGCGGCCCGAATATCCCAATTACCCCGAAATATTTAATAAACCGGTTTTTCTGCCAGACGCTGTGAAATATTCCGGGAGCGGTACCGTGCCCGAACCCTCCGCCGTAACGGCCCAGGGTCCATTCAATCCACATCAAAGGTATCCCCAGAAGCAAAAGAGAAATAAAATAGGGGATCATAAATGCTCCGCCGCCGTTAGCCGCCGCCTTAGCCGGAAAACGCAAGAAATTACCCAGGCCGATAGCTGAACCGGCCACCGCCAGGATAATCCCTAAACGCGACCCCCAGTTGTCCCTTTTTTTAGGCTGCTTATCCATACTACATATTTTTAATGGCTTCCTCAATCAGCGGCAGTACGCCTTGGGCCTCTTCTTTAGTCAGCCGGCCAAGTTTAGCAAAAGCATATTCGCCGTTGCGGTCTTTGACCTCTCTGACAATCTGGATTTTTTTGGCTCCCTGATTATAAGAATAGACACTCACCACAATTTTACCGGAATCATTTTCCCAAAAACGGCTAAAAACCTGCGTATCCAAATTACTATCGTATGGCATCTGGCTCCTCCTTTAGAACTTCTTTCCGTGCCGGTAAGGCCGGGTTTTATTATATTCAATTTTTTTAAGCAGCGCTGTTTCTAAATCTATCTTCCGGCTTCCGCAATAATCAAAAATGCGGATACAACAGTCCGCCAATTCCTCAGCCAAAGCATCCGGGCCGGCATGGTTACGCATTGCTTCCAAGGCCTCGGAAAGTTCCGAATGCATCAGCGCAATCAGCTCTCCGTCATTACGCACCTCATCCCACCAGCCTTTGCTTTGGGCTACCTCATGACAAACTTTGATCAACTCCTTAATTTGCGCGTTCTTTTTTAACATTGCTTTGTTCTCCTGAAGGATTAGATTTAATCAGTCCGCTAAGGCCGGCGAAAATCCGTCCGGCCAACTCCTCTTTAGCATAAGTACTCGGGCTGGATACCTCCACTAAAGTATCGCCGCCGGATAAGCCGGTAAGATATATCCCCACCGGGGTGGTATCGGCCGCAGATAGATATACCGCAATAAATTTCGCCCGGGAGTCTTCGGCATAAATATAAGCTTCTTTACCCTTCTGATCAAGCACCTCCTTGACTTTCATATAACAGCGGTCAACATCCAAAGCAAAAGATTCTTTTAAAGCGCTGGGGCGGTAATCATCCAAAACTTTAGTGGAGACCCCGGCAAAACCTTTTGCCGCTTCTTTAACGGTAGCGCACCCTGACAAAAAGACAGAAAGAAAAAAACCGATCACCGCTAAAACAAATCCCGCATTTCTTTTCATAGCCCCTCCGTAATATTTTATCCAGTAAAATTTGTGTACCTACACAACACCCGCGCAATACCAATTAGCGCGGGGTGCCCCGTAAGTGTACGGGGATCCTCCATTATTCATTAACTAATTGCTTTATTTTATCCAGATTCCTGCGCGCTTCTTCTTCTCCGCGTTTAGCAAACTCTTCAGCCCGATGCAGCTCCAGCCAAAAAAGGCCGTCGGTATCCGGATGCAGGACAATATCCGCCAGCTCTCCTTCCTTCCGGGCTACCTCCGATTGCAAGACCTCCACACTGCTGAAAATAATATCCACGATATTCAAATTTAAAATATTCTTAATCCGGGCCAGCAGACCTAACCGCCGGGCAGGCGGATGGCCCTGCGCCAGCAAGTCCGCTGGAGGATTCTTAAGTTTTTTGATCTGTTTTAAAATATCCTCCCGGGAGGGAGTGACGTTGACGGCAATAATCTTTTTGACCCCCATCTGCATCAGCGGCTCAGTCGGTAAAGGATAGGTCACTCCGCCGTCGAAAAGCACCTCCTCCTTAAATTTAAAAGGCGCAAACACCCCCGGCATAGAGCAGCTGGCCATGATCGCATCCACCAATAGCCCCTTATCCAGGATCTTGGGTTCTTTTCTATGCACATCACTGGCGATGATCTTAAGCGGAAGCTTTACATCATAAAAAGTCTTATCGCCGAAATGTTTCTTTAAGAACCGGTATAACTTGTTCCCTTTGATAAAGCCTAAACGGGGGAAGGTAAAATCGATTAGGCCCCAGATATGTTTAGGCTCCCGGAATTCCCGGGTAATCTCCAGGATCTCACTTGAGCTTTTACCGATCGCCCAAAGGCTGGCGATCAATGAGCCGATGCTGGAGCCCACGATGATATCCACCGGAATATTTTCTTCTTCGATTACCTTTAACACCCCCACATGGCAAAAACCGTAACCCACCCCCACCCCCAGAACCAATCCCACCAAGCAATCCCCTAACTGACGGGCGATCCGGCGGATGGCCTTAGCATATTCACAGTCCGGCTCATTTAAGATCAGGCGGGCCGGAGAATTAAATTCGATTTTAGGAATCGTGGCAAAGACCTCCTGGCCTAAGATCTCCAACTGATCACTGTGCTGGATTTTGGATAATTTATATTCGTTAACAATAGTTTTTATTTTGGCCGGGTCAAAATTATAATCTGATTCCAGGCGGCCAATCAGATTCCTGGTACGTTTCAGGTCGCAGGAATCCGGGCTGCTTAAGATATGGATCAGATCGCTTTGGTTAAGCATACTGATGATCGAGCGGTCCATCGCCGCCGGCAGGTCCAGAATAATATAATGATAATCATTGACTAAGATACTTAATATCTCGACTAATCTTTTCAGGCAGGCCTGGTTATCCTCTTCATAATAAAAACAGAACAGGTCGATGCCGAAGCTGCTTTTTGAAATAAAATCTTTAGGTAAAGCATGGATATCGGAGCAGTTAGAAAGGCTGAAGATCGGCGGCTGCTGGATCTCCAGTTTCTGTGGTAAAGTATGGATCTTACCGGTCGGCAGAATATCCAAAATAATCACTGATTTGTGTGTTTCACGGTTAAGGCTTAAAGCCAGGTTTAAAGCATAGACTGTTTTTCCGGCCTGCGCATAAGAACTGAAGACTGAGATCACCGTGCTTTCAAAAATCTTCTTCTGATGGATATCTTTACGCTTAAGCCGGCGGCTAAGCGTGCGGCTTAAATCAATCGCTAAATGCGGGATACTCTCAAGCAAAAGATCGAAATCTTCTTTGACAATCACCAGAACCGCGCAATCATTGATTACTTCGGCGCTTACCGAATGCGTTTCATTGGTCAGTAAAGAAATAATCCCGAAGTATTTACCCCGGTGTAAATATTCCAGAATCAACTGGCGTCCGGACTCATCTTTAGTATAAATCTGCACCCGCCCCGAAAGAATACAATAAAAAGCACTGGGAGCTGACCCTTGTTCATAAATGACCTGGCCTTTGTGGTATTCAACAATCCGGCTTTTGGAATTAACCATCGCCAGCTCTTTTTTGCTTAAGCCGGAAAAGAATGCCAGCTCCCGGATAATAAATTCTTTATCTTCTGGGTTCATTTAGATTTCACCTTTTCTGATCACCTCAGCCAGCTTAGTGGCGCTCTCCCTGACCGTGCGTTGGAAATTCCGGTAATTTACCTCTAAGAGGCCAAAACGCGGGGCAAACCCCTTGTCCCACTCGAAATTATCCATTAATGACCAATAAATATAACCGATCACCTGCACGCCCTCATCCCTGGCCTGCTGCACCGCTTCCAGGTGCCGCTTAATATAATCCCACCTGATCCTATCATCTTCGGTACAGATTCCATTTTCCGTGATCAATAGCGGTAGATTATATTTTTTAAAGGCAACTAACAATTTAAACAGGCCCTGCGGATAGATATCCCAGCCCAAAGAGTTTTTCGGTAAAGGATGGTGGTTGTGGCGGCAGGTCTGGGTCAATAAATTATCCAGGCGCCAGGAATCGACATCCACTAAATTTCGGCTGTAATAATTAATCCCGATATAATCCAGGGCATTCTGGCATTTTAGCTTATCAATAAAATAAAAATTATAGAATTTATTGCGTAAATAAGCAGCCAGCTTATTCTTTAAACCCGGCTGACAGATCTCAAAAGCCTGGAGGTTAGCGGCAACGCTGACCATCGGCTTGGCTAAATTCCTCTGCCGGTAGATTCTATGAATCAGGCGGTAGGCTTGGATATGGGCGCCGGCCATATTCAAAGTTACCTTGACTGTCTTAAATAACGAATGTTCCTGGGGAGGCCAGGCACCCAAAAGATAGGAGTGTGAAGAATAGACCAGCGGTTCGTTGATAGTGACCCAGAATTTTACTTCCGCCGCAAATTCCCTGACCATTCTTTCGGCAAAAATTAAAAAATATTTGCGCAGCTTAAACTTAGACCAACCACCTTGCCGGGCAAACCATACCGGATTAGTAAAATGATGCAGCGTGACTACCGGTTCCAGCCCTTGGTTTTTTAGATCCGCGATTACCTTACGGTAATGCTCAATCTCTGCCGCATCAAAAACACCCGCGTTAGGCTGGATACGGCTCCATTCAATGGAGAAACGGTGGCAATTGTGGTTAAGCTGTTTGGCGGTTATGAAATCTTCGGCGTAAAGCTGGTAATGCCGGCAGGCGCACCCGGAGGGTTCTTTTAAGCGGCCGGCCGTTTCAGCCTGCCACCAGTCATTGTGAACATTTTCTCCCTCAACCTGATGCGCTGCAGTAGCCGCCCCCCAAAGAAAGTCTTGCGGAAATTTCTTGGCCATATGGGATTATTATAACATTGTAAAAAAGAAAATCCCAACATAAAATGCCGGGATTTTCTTTAAAGACTACTCGAAAAATAATGGCGCTTGCAATTAACGCCTGATCGTTTCAGGCGCCTGGACAGAATATTTGCTTAACACTTCCCAGGTTTTAGGACCGACTTTGCCGTCAGCCTTCAGGCCGTTGGCCTTCTGGAAATCCTCGATCGCCTTTTTGCTCTTGGGGCCGATCTTACCGTCTAAGTTACCGGCGTAAAAACCGGCGTTCTTTAAAGCCGTCTGAATCTCAATACTCGCAGGCTTATAAGGCCCTTGAGGCGGTAAAGGCAATGCTTCTTTTACCGAGGCAGCCGTAATCATCTTGGCATCCGGGGCTTTCACAACCTCCGGGGCAGGCGTAACCGGGCCGCTCACCGCACTTAATGACTCCATTGTAATCGGCTGCAATTCTTCCATCTCCTGCTTCTTACTGCATCCGGATAATGCCGCTAAAGCTAAAACCGCAACTGCTAAACTGAATAACCTCTTCATGCCCAAGCTCCTCTCTAAATTATTTTATCGGAATTAAAATTATGGCGTATTATATTTCCTGACGGCCGGAATCAGCTCACCTCCCCACCTGACGGCTAAAGCAGGCTTAATGTCATTAATTTTAGCAAATTTTAAAATAAAAGCAAGCACCTTATAGTTTTTATATAGTGCAGTCCCTGCGAGCGCCAGCGAGCGGGGGCAAGCACCGTGTCAACATCTTATAGTGCAGTCCCTGCGAGCGCCAGCGAGCGGGGGCAAGCACCGTGTCAACATCTTATAGTGCAGTCCCTGCGAGCGCCAGCGAGCGGGGGACAACTTATAATTTTCTTATCCCCGGAAATAAGAAATTAATCGCAGTAAATAAAACCAGGCAGGTCAGGCCGCAGAAAAAAAGCGCAAGCGGCGCTCCCCAGGATTGGGCCATGCTTCCGGAGACTAAATTCCCAAACGGCACCATTCCGGCAAAAGTAATCATAAATAGGCTCATCACCCGGCCGCGAAATTCATCCGGAACATTAATTTGTAATAAAGTATTTACCAGGGCAACCGGAATAACGCTGGTTGCTCCGACAAAGATCAAAGTAAAAATAGATACGGGGTAACTTTTAGAGATTGAAAAAGCGATCAGGGAAATGGAGAATAAAAACACCGACCAGACTAAGAGCCTTCCTTTGAATCTGAAATCCCCCAAACCGGCTAAACCCAAAGCCCCGGCCACCGCCCCGATCCCGACACTGGACATCAGCAGGCCAAGCCCCTTAACCCCTACCCCCAGCACCCGGTCGGCAAAAACCGGCATCAGAATAATATAAGAAACACCGAAAAGGCTCATCGCCGCCACCACGCTGATTAAAGCCAGGATCAGCCGCCGACTCCTGACAAAAGCTAAGCCTTGCCGGATATCCTTTAACGGAGAATTATGATTACTCCGCGTATTTTTTCCAAGCTTGATATAAAAAAGAGCGACGATTACCGCCAAAAAACTGATCCCGTTTAAATAAAAACATCCGCTCATACCGATGGATGAGATCAATACCCCGGCCACCGCCGGGCCGATGATCCGGGAGGAATTAAAAGAAACGGAATTCAGGGCAATGGCATTAAAAAGATGCTTTCGGCCGACTAACTCCACCACGATAGATTGCC
>CAZEBD010000060.1:0-7983 GCA_964510625.1 uncultured Planctomycetales bacterium | reverse complement strand
ATCGTCATCAGCCCCTTCACCTTGAGATTTTTAAATTTTAAAACTCCTGCACAGACTTCCGCGGCATCCTGCGGGCCAAACCCGCTCTTACTCTCCTCCGGGGAAGTCTTGATTTCCAGAAGAATATCCTGGATTTTATTTATTTTAGCCGCCTGCCGGTTGATTTCAGCCGCCAGCTCCAGCGTATCCACCGAGTGGATCAATTCAAAAATTTTTACGGCTTCTTTTACCTTATTACTCTGCAGGTGGCCGACCATCTGCCAGTGCGCCTGCGGGATAAGTTTATGTTTTTCTCCGGCTTCCTGCACCCGGTTCTCGCCTAAGCAGCCGACCCCGCAGTCAAGCACCTCCAGGATCTCCGGGATACTCCTGCCTTTAGTCACGCAAAGCAGGGTTATTTTAACCGGATCAATTTTAGCCCGCAGGCAGGCGTTTTGCACCCGCTGACGAACTTTTGCAATATTCTCTTTAATCATCTGCTTAGATTAACATATTATACACAATCTAAGGTAAGAAGCAATAAAACAAAAAGGGGACGTTTCCCTTTTCACTAATTGGACCAAGAGGGAAACGTCCCCTTTTACTAAAAATATTCCTGGTAAACTTCTTTAAACCGGTTAACGGCTTTAAATAACAGGTTTTTGGCAGGTTTAACTAAAGCTAAATTACCGACGTTCTTATTTTCCAGGTCTTCGGAGATCATCCCCAGACAGGTCAGATAGGTAAGGTATTTCTGCCCGGACAGCTCGCTTTGTTCTTTGGCTAAATGGGCAACCTGCGGATTCTTAATCCGGCCGATAGCCACCGGAATACCGATCACGCTTTCCATCATTTCGATAAAGCCGTCGGTCAATATGGTTTTACCAACCATAATAAAATGGTCGATCTCATGGAAGGCCACCCTGTGTTCCACCACCTCCTTGATCTGCGTACAGATCAGGCGGCTGGAACCGGTGACAATCGATGCAACATCGCGTTGTTTGATCGGTTTATAGAATTCATCTTTCTTAACTAAAATTTCTTTATCCTCCTGGATCAAGCTTGCCTCTCCGATTGCCCCGTAAGAACGCTTGATATCTTCGGCCAGTTCAAAATTTATTTTCAACCCTTCCCCTAACTGCTGCGTCATCAGGTTACCGCCTTGCGGCAGGATATGGATATTCTGCAGCAGCCCGTCTTTAAAGAAGAGGATCTCGGTTACATCGCTGCCCACATCGCAGAATACGCATGTTCCCCGTTTTTCCTCCGGGCCGAAAACCGCTTTAGTCGTCACCAATCCCGAAAACGAAAGGCTACGGATCTCATAGCCAGCCTGGCTGACTGCCCGGCTTAAACTTTGCAGGCTCCCCAGGCGCGCGCAGACTAAATACAGGTCGACCTCCAGGCGGTGGCTGTAAAGCCCGATAGGATTAACCACATTACTTTTAGAATCAATCGAATAACTGGAAGGAATGACATGGATGATCTCATCTTCCAGGCTTGAACCCAGGATGCGCGCCTGCTCATTAGCCGCATTAATATCGGTAGAGGTGATCACTTTATTACCGCGCTCCGCCAGGGGGATGATCGCATGGCTGTGCTTAGTGGAGATATCCCTGCCGGAAAAATTGGTATGAATGAATTTTATTTTTACCCCGGATTTATTTTTAAGGCTTTTAAGGATTTTCGTCAGGCAGATGACCAGCTCTGTGGCGTCGACAATCACCCCCTCTTTGACCCCGCGGCTGGAGGCATGTTCAAAGAAAATTCCGGAGATTTTATTCTTTTTAATTAAAGCAAGGCTTGCGGATATTTTATTGGAGCCGATATCGATAGCGCAGATATAATTATGATTAAACATCATCAGTCCTTACGCGGATTACCGTTATTATTTAATTTAATCAATGGTTCGTTAAACCTTAGGTCAATATACTTAATATTGGCCCATTCCTTACGCTCCTGGAGCACTAACCCTCCCAAGATCATCATCTTTTGGCGGATATTATTTGCTCCGGTGCGCACTTCAAAACCCATCTCCTGCGGCGGCGGGGAAGCGGTTAAAGCATAATTGGCAGCCTGCCGGGGCAGAAGCATAAAAAATCCGGCGCTGCCTAAAGAATCCACATCGATTCTTTTTAAAAAGAACCCGGCAAAGGATCGGTTAGCTTTAAACTCCCTGATAATGCTTAAAGCCAAAACAAGCTCCGGCCGTTTATAGACCACTCCCGCCTTAGGCGCAAAAATCTTAGTCTCTAAGCCGTAAATGACCGGCAGCTCCAGTTCATCCGGCGCCGGATCCGGGTAAAAAAGCACCCCTTGCTCATCTACGGCAAAATTTTTATAAAATTTTACCATAGCCACCGGCTTGCGTTTCAGAAAATCCACCACCAGGCAATCCGGCAGGATGCGGGAAAACCTCACCTTACGGCAATCCGGGCAGCGGCTTTGAGCCCGGCGGGCCTCCAGGCTTAAATTTAAACTAAAAATATTACTGCCTTTTAAATGCTGGAATTGTGTATCGGAATTCCTGACCAAAACCTTTTGTACGGTGAAAAAATCCGCCGTCGTCAATACTTTCCAAATATATCCCATAACAAAAGAGAAGGCAAGTAAAATTATCAACACCAAGCTCAGGATGGCCGCCGGAAAATTAAACTTTTGTTTTGGCATATGCTAATTCCAGTAATTTAAGACAAAGCTGTCCAAAATCTATCCCGGCCACCTTGGCCGCTTTGGGTAATAAGCTGGTTGCAGTCATTCCGGGTATGGTATTAACCTCTAAAATATACGGGCGGCCATCTTTAAGGATGAAATCAACCCGGCTGCACCCGTAACAGCCCAGGAGCCGGTGGGCGCTAAGTGCTGCCTGCTGGACGCTTCGGCCGATTGCCGGATCCAGGACAGCCGGAACAATGTATTGGGTCAGATTATCCTGGTATTTGGCCGCAAAATCAAAAAATTTATTATGCGTAACGATCTCGATCACCGGTAAAACCTGGTCATCTAAAATTCCGACGGTCAGCTCCCTGCCCGCCAGATATTGCTGGATAATTATATCATTATCATACTGAAAAGCTAATTCTATTGCCGCCGGAAGCAGGCTTGAGTCATCCAGAAGAGTCAGGCCGATACTGGAGCCGTGATTTGCCGGTTTAACCACTAAAGGCAGGCCCAGGCGGTTAACAAAAGATCCATCTTTTTGATAAGCTGATTTTTTCAGAAACTGCGATTGCGGCAAAAACAATCCGCCCCGGGCAAAGACCTCAAGCGAACCGATCTTATCCATGCTCAAGCGGCTGGCCTTGACTCCTGAACCGGTAAAAGGAAGATCCATCTCTTCTAAAATACCCTGGATCCCTCCGTCTTCACCAAACGCACCGTGCAATGCGATAAAAGCACAATCTAAATTATGTTTTTTTAGCAGGCGGGTATTTTCCTGCGCCTCAGAGCTGATGATATCAATGGCCACCGCATCTACTTTGGCCTGGGCAAGCGCCGAAAATACTGCCTTTCCGCTTTTTAATGAAATCTCTCTTTCCGAAGAAGGGCCGCCCATTAAAACCCCTACCCTGCCGAAATCTTTTACTTCCATATTTTTATCTCAGGCTCCAGGTTGACCTTAAATTTATTTCTGACTTTTTTTTGTATCAGGCCGATTAACGATAAAACATCGGCGCTTGAGGCCTTACCGGTATTAAAAATAAAATTCGCATGCTGGCAGGAGACCATCGCCTTGCCGCAGCGTTTTCCTTTTAATCCGCAGGAATCGATTAACTTGCCGGCCGGGGCGCTTACCGGATTCTTAAAGATGCACCCGGCATTGGGCAATAAACTACCCTGGGATTTCCGGCGGGCCAAAAGATATTCCCTGATCTTAGCCGCAATCGCTTTCTTTTGCCCGCGGCGCAGGCCAAGTTTTACCCAAATAATAATATAGCGGCCCAGATTAGAAGAGCGGTAGCCAAACTTTAATTGTTTAGCGGTCAATATTTTCTGCTTACCGCAATAATCTATCACGCCGGCCGCCTTTACCAGGCCACCGATAGAGTTTCCCCAGGCTCCGGCATTACCCAAAACCGATCCGCCTAATGAGCCGGGTATTCCGGAAAGAAATTCCAGCCCCGTTAGACTTTTATCCCGGGCAGCCAAAATCAATTGATTTAATTTTAAACCACTACCGCCAACAATGCAACAACCTTTAATTGCGCATTGCTTAAAACTATTACTGCTTAATCTGATGACCAGACCCGGCAGAGCGGGCTGGCTGATTAAAATGTTACTGCCGCCTCCCAGGATAAAAACCCGTATTTTGTTTTTCCGAGCAGAAACCAAAGCCTGCTGCAAATCTTTAATATTTTCAGGTTCGAAAAAATATTCTGCCCTGCCGCCGATCTTAAAGCTGGTAAGTGGGGCCAGGCTGATTTTAGTTTTTATCCGTTTACTTAAGTTCTTGGGCCAAAGCATCGCTTATCCTTACAATATCCCCTGCCCCTAAAGTTAAAATCAAATCCCCGTCTTTAAGCATACTTAAAATATGCCCGATAATCTTCTCTTTAGGCAGGTATAAGACTTCTTTTCCAGGGTCGGTTTCTTTGATCTTGTCTAATAATTTCTGGGCATTCACCCCCACGATCGGCTGCTCGCTGGCGGCGTAGATATCAGTAATCACCAGATAATCCGCTTGCGCAAAAGATACGGCGAAATCCTCAAAAAGCAATTGCGTACGGCTATAGCGGTGCGGCTGAAAAATAACAACCCGGCGCCTGGCATTCAAATTAGCGGCTGCCGACAGAGTAGCTTTTATTTCGCTGGGGTGATGCGCATAATCATCGATTACCGTGTATCTATCACTCTTAAATTTTACCTCAAGGCGCCGGCCGGCTCCTTTATAGTTAGATAAACTTGCACAAATATATCTTAGACCGATCCCCAACTCTAACCCCAGGGCGATCACCGCCAAAGAATTCGAAATATTATGCCTGCCCCCTAAAGACAGCTGAAAATGCGAAATTAATTTCTTTTTAAAATAACCGTCGAATTCCGATAATAGCCCGTTAAAACGGATGTTTTTAGCATAAAGATCCGCCGGAGTATCCAACCCAAAAGATACCTGCCGGCCCGGGTAATTATGCATCAGCCGATTAAGGTGCCGGTCATCGCTGCAGGCAAAAACACAACCCCCAGGTTTAGTGCGCCGGATAAATTGATCAAAAGCCCTGATCTCATTTTCAAAATCATGATAATAATCCAGATGCTCCCGGTCGATGTTGGTGATAATGGAATATTTCGGAGAATAATTTAAAAATGAACCGTCCGACTCGTCGGCTTCGGCGACAAAAAATTCACCGCTTCCTAAACAGGCATTGGTCTGAATATTATTCAAAACCCCTCCGATGGCCGCAGTTGGGCAAAGCCCTGCCTCAAGGAGCATATAAGAAACCAAAGAAGTAGTCGTAGTCTTGCCGTGGCTGCCGGCAACGGTAATGGCGGTTTTTTCCTGCATCAGGTCAGCCAGCGCCTGCGCCCGCTGGATTAAAGGTATGTTTAAATCCCTGGCCCGGCGTACCTCGGGATTATCACCGCTGATTGCGGAAGAATAGACCACCACCTCCTGCACGGATATATTCTTGGCCTTGTGCCCTAAAAATATCTCTGCCCCCATTTCCGCAAGCATCCGGGTGGTCGCATTCTCTTTTAAGTCTGAGCCGCTGACCTTAAACCCGCTTTTAAGCAGTAATTGCGCGATCCCGCTCATCCCGATCCCGCCGATACCGATCAAATGATAATGTTTTTTCATTTTAAAATATACGTTTTCCAGGAATCTTCCAGTTCCGTCAAATTTTTAAATGAATAGGTTTTGGATAAAGCCGCCGAAAAAGAACGTTTGTCCCGGAGAGAGCGGCAGAATTCTACAAATGCATCTTTACCGAATTCCGAAATCAGGTATTTTACTATACTGTAAGAC
Source organism: uncultured Planctomycetales bacterium (assembly GCA_964510625.1). Classification (GTDB taxonomy): domain Bacteria; phylum Omnitrophota; class Gorgyraeia; order Gygaellales; family Profunditerraquicolaceae; genus UBA6249. The sequence continues at coordinate 2,039 of CAZEBD010000060.1, read as the reverse complement.
TCAGCGTAAAATAACCTTACCTCTTCATTCTCGGAGCTCTCTAAATTAAAGGCGTTTAGGCGGTTAAAATCAATATAATCGTCGTCTTTTATTCTTCTGGCCATATCAATCTTAACGGAATGAATATCCTGCTCCTGATAAACCGCTACCCCCTCCTGCAGCCACAAAGGAATGCCCCGGTTATAGCCAACCATCTCCAAAAGAATAATATGCGCCAGCTCATGGGGAAGGATATTATTCACGAATCTCGGAGCTCCGACATAACTTTGAATTATTTTATTTCTGACATTCACCTGGCCGCCTGACCAGTCATAAGTCTGAGTGGCCTTTTTATATTCATCCCGGTTATCAAACAAATAAATTTTCGCTCGGTTATCCCAGGTCCAAAAATTGAAACGGTTAAAACCTAACTCCTCGGCAATCGAATCATAGCAACTTTCCGCTTTCTGGATCAGTTCATCGACTAATTGCTCCGGAGCGTTTTTATAAAAAATATTGAAATGCGTGCTCTTAGCTACCTGCCAGCCGCCTTCGCCGGCAGAGACCAGGCCCGGGATAAATAGAATTATAGATAATATCACCGCTAAACGCATGAACTTAAGACCTCTTTAGCTAATAACTGCGCCGCATCCGGCTCCGGCAGCCGCGCGTAAGCCTGGCGCATATTTATAAGTGCCTGCGGATCTTTTAAAAATTCCGTTAATTTTTCTTTTATTATCTTCGCGGTTAATTCCTGGTCCGGGATGATTAGCGCTGCGCCGATTTCCTCCAGAATACGGGCATTGGCCGACTGATGCGCATAAGCGAATGGATACGGCACCAAGATCGCCGGCACACCGAATCTTCGCAGCTCGGCAATGGTGGTCGCCCCGGAGCGGCAGATAATCAGGTCGGATGCGCTATATGCATATTGCATCTGGGGCAAAAATTCAAAAAGACGATAAGGCAAATGCCCGTATCCGCCTTTAAGCTGCCCGTAATCCCGGTTGCCGCAGATATGAATGACCTGCAAATTATCTTTAGCCGGATAATCAACCAGCGCTTCAAAACAAGCGGTATTTAACTTATGCGATCCCTGGCTGCCGCCGGTAACTAAAACGGTAAATTTATTCCGGGCAAAACCAAAAAAATCCAGAGCCGCTTTCTTTTCTAACCGCTGTAAATTCCGCCGCAAAGGATTACCGGTTACGATAATCTTTTCTTTAGCGATACTTAAAGAACCGGCTGTCTGCTTAAAGGATACCGCTACCCGGTCAACAAACTTAGCCAATAACCTGTTGGCCCTGCCGCAAATGACATTCTGCTCATGAATTATCGTTTTGATCCTGAACAGCCAGGCCCAGAAAATTAAGGCTAACGTATTTAAGCTGCCGAAACCTACCACGGCATCCGGCTTAAATTTTAAAATGATCCGCAAAGATTCCCAGGCGCCTGATAGACAAAAATAAAAACCGGTAATGGTTTTTTTATTCAGCTGCAGGCTCAAATGGCCCGCCGCAATATATTGAACCTGAACGGGCTCAACCGGCAGGTTATTCTGAGGGCTTGTCCGCGGCAGGACTAAAAGCACATCCGCTGCGCAATTTTTTAATTCCTGCGCCAAAGCGACAGCCGGATAGATATGCCCTCCGCTTTTACCAGCGGCGATTAAAATACGCATATTTTAAGGATACTCCCCGCAGCGGGCAATATTAATCAGAATACCCAGGCTGACCATATCAAAAATCAATGAGGATCCGCCGTAGCTGATAAAGGGCAGCGGCAGCCCCTTGGTCGGAAAAACCCCGCAGGAAACTCCGATATTAATAATTGCTTTCAGGCAGATCATTAAAACCAGGCCCAGGGCAAAAAAGTACCCGAATTTATCCTGGGCATTCTTAATAATCTTAAGCCCCTGCTGAATAAAAATCATAAACAAAGCGATTACACCTAAAGTCCCTAATAAACCCAGCTCTTCCCCGATAATCGAAAAAATAAAATCGGTATGCGCCGCCGGCAGGTAAAACAGCTTCTGCTGGGAATGCCCCAGCCCCCGGCCA
>CAZEBD010000059.1:2837-8114 GCA_964510625.1 uncultured Planctomycetales bacterium | reverse complement strand
AGTCGGTAGAGAATCCAGCCGCCGACATAAACTCATGGACCTTTTCTACTTTTAGATCTCCGATAGACTTGCCGGCGCGGATAACGGAAAATTCATCACCAACAGCTACCCGGTCTTTGCTGCCCAGATTGATCACCACAAAATTAAATTCTTTATTGACGATCATAATCTTGCCTTCCGTGCCTTTGGCTACCTGCGACGGCCTTTTCACGGGTTTGGGCGCCGGAGCCTGAGGCGCAGCCATTTTGACCTCTTCGGCTTTCGGCGCAGGCGCTATCGGTGCAACAGCAAGCGCAGCCGTTACTTCCGGGCTGACGACCACTTTACCCAACTCGACATTCGCTGCTCCGATCTCTAAGTTCTTGATCTTTTCCTCTAAAGCCGCTTTCTGCTCCTGAATAACCCTGATCTGCTCTTTGATCTGTTTGCTGTCATCCTGGACCTGAGTAAGGCGGCCTTCTAAATCCTGGCGTAATGTTTTTTGCTGGACCAGGTCGGTTTTAAATTGTTCAAGCTTATTGGATGTCTCGGCGTGAGCGGATTTCTCCGTGGCTAATTCTGCAGCCAAAGTATCGATCTTGCTTCTGGCTTCCTGGAGTTTCAGCTCCAGCTCCGTGGCAATTTTTTTAGATTCTTCAAGCTGGCTGGTAGTGATGCGCTGTTTATTTTCTAATTCCGTAATCTGTCCCTGGAATTTTATATTCTGGGCATACTCTTTTTGGTATAAATAAGTCATACCGGCGGCAACCGACAATGAGATAATAAATAATATGATCAATATGGGTAATAAAACGGCGCCTTTACGATACATTTTTCCTCCCTTTTAGAAATGTATTGCGTTTATTAACCATTAATATAACATTAGTTAGGTAAAAATCAAGCACAATATTTCAAAAATTATTTTTTATAAATTCCTCGAATTCGACAGGCAAGGGGCTCTTGAATTGGATAGCTTTACCGCTGGCAGGATGGATAAAACCAAGCTCTTTGGCATGCAAAGCCAGCCGGCTGAAATTATTCCGCTTTCCATATTTAGTATCGCCTAATATCGGATGGCCCAGGTATGCCAGGTGCACCCGCAGCTGATGCGTCCTGCCGGTAAACGGAGATAACTCTAACAGGCTGAAATCTTCAGCGCGTTTAAGTGTTTTATAAGAGGTCTTGGCGTATTTAGTATTTGGGGCAAAGGAAACTGCCATATCTTTACGCTTAAGCGGATGCCGGCCGATCGGGGCTTCGATTACATCCTGGTCAAACTCAACTTTACCGCTGACAATAGCGATATATTTACGGTGAATGCTGTGCTGAGCAAATTGCTTAACTAAGTTCAGGTGGCTGGGATTATTTTTGGCGATAACTAAGAGGCCGCTGGTTTCTTTATCCAGCCGGTGGACGATACCGGGGCGGTTCGGGTTAATATCGGAAAGCGGTATCGAGTGGCCGAGCAAAGCATTAACTAAAGTATGCTCCCGGTTGCCCGGAGCCGGATGCACCACTAAGCCTGCCGGTTTATTCAGCACCAGGAGATGCTCATCCTCATAAATAATATCTAAAGGTATCTCCTCTCCTAAAAGCTGGCTCTTCTCTTTGGCCGGAAGCAAAACCTGAAGCTCATCGCCGATCATTAATTTATAGTGCGGTTTGTTGACCCCTTTAGAGTTGACAAAAACTTTCCCCTGGCGGATAAGCTTCTGGATATGCGTACGCGATAAGCCCAGGTTATTCTGCAGGGCATAATCCGTCAGCAGCAGGTCCAGGCGCATTTTCGCCTCAAGCGGGGTAACTTGTATCAGCAGTTCATCCATAAAAAATTATAATAGAGGTAAAAGGTTACTTCTTTTTAAATACAAACAACCTGAGGAAAATGCCCAGGGAAATAAAAAACAAGCCCAGGCAAAAAATCTGAAAGATGGTCAAGCCCCAGAAAATCCGCGGGCTGTCATTGCGCAGGAATTCGATGGAAAAACGTTTCAGGGAATAAAGGAAAAGATAGCCGGTGAAGATCTCACCGGTAGCATGCTTTTTATTCTGCCTGGCCCTTAATAAAATAAAAATTAAAAGCAACAGCAGTGAGGAATAAAGCTGAGTCGGGATCAAGGTCTTATCAAAAATTGCAAAATATAGCCCGGATTCCGATTCGCGCCCGTAACAACAGCCGTTTAACAGACAGCCGATACGGCCGATGGCCTGAGCCAGGGCCACAAAAGGAGCCAATAAATCCAAAGTCTTAAACAGCTCCATTTTGTTTTTCCTAATTATAAAAACTGCGGTTGAGGCCCCAAAAATCAGGCCGCCAAACCAGGCCATCCCTCCATGCGCCAGCATTATAATCTCCAGAGGATTGCGCCAGTAAAAAGCGGCATTGAGCAACACATAAAGAACGCGGGAGCCGATGATCCCAAAGATAAAAATATAAAAAAGAAGGTTAAATACCTGGTCCGGATTTACCCCCTCCCTCCTGGCTTCCTGAACGCTTAAATAAGCGCAGACAAAAAAAGCCGACACCAGCAAGAGGCCGTAAGAGTAAACGGTAAAATTTCCGATATGACAGATTTCAGGCAGCATTTTTATTAAAAATAAGCTCCCAGGTTAAAATGACCGCCGCGATCGTAATTACCGAATCTGCCAGATTAAAAACCGGCCAAATACGCAGATCCAGAAAATCCACCACAAAACCGAAACGTAAGCGGTCGATCAGGTTGCCGGCCGCCCCGCCTAAAATCAGGGCCAGGGCACACTTTAAAATCGCGGAGTTTTTATCATTCTTTAAATTATAAATAATTAAACCGATGGCTAAAAGCGATACCAGCACAAACAAAAGTAATTGATTCTGGAAGAAACCAAAAGCTGCCCCGCGGTTATGTACCAAAGTCAGGTTTAAAAAATTATTGATTACAGGAACCGGGGTGTTAAGCTGCAGGAATTGTATCGCCAGGTGTTTAGTAAGCTGATCTAATAGGATAACGCTAAAGACGATGATAAAAATCATCTAAGATTTTAGGGGGATTACCTTTTTTCCCTTTTCTGCTGGCATTTAATACAAAGTTTAGCAGAAGGAACGGCTTTTAACCTGATCTTGGTGATCTGGCCCTTGCAGTCATCGCAGATACCGAAGGTGCCTTCTTCGATTCTCTTGAGCGCATCATCCAGCTCATAGAGGGATTTTCTTTCCCCGGAAGCCAGGCCTAAAGAAAACTCACGGTCGTAATTATCGGAAGCCACATCGGCCATATGATAAGTATAGCCGGAGATATCCCCGGAGGCTTCTTTCTGAGATTTCCTCAGTGTATCTTCGGATATATGGTTTAAGTCGCCTAAGAGCTCTTCTTTTTTCTTGAGCACAATCTTTTTGAATTCTTTCAGATCACTTTTAGTAAATTTCTTCTTCACTTTATTTTCCCCCTATAGCCTGAAGGCAGTTACCGCAGATCAAAGGATGCGCAGGGTCTTTACCGACATCTGACGTATAATTCCAGCAACGCAGGCATTTAACGCCTTGCGCTTTAGCTGCTTCGATTTTAATCTCTTGGCCCAACTGATCATCTTTGACTACTTCCACCTGAGAAACCTTAAAAATCTCAGGAAGCTGGGCAGTTAAGCTTTGTAAGAATGTATAACGAACTTGGCTCTTTGTCAATAGTTTTATTCCGGCATCAAATGAGCTGCCGATCGCCCCGCTTGAACGTAGCTCCTCTAATAATTTTGCCGCCTGCGGGACCAATGCAATAACCGGGCCTAACTCCTGATCAATAGTTTTTAAACCGGAGGAAGAACGGTCATCCTGCCGGAAGGCCGGATTAATCTGCGAAAAATTTAAAAGATGCACACTCACACAAGAGGCATCATGTTTTTCCTTCGGCATGCTCTGCCAGATCTCCTCGGCGGTAAAAACTAAGATCGGGGCCATTAACCGGATCAGGCAATTTAATACTTCATAAATTACGGTTTGCGCCGCGCGCCTTTCAACCGATGCGGCAGCGTAAGTATAAAGACGCCCCTTAACCATATCCAAGTAATACATGGAAAGCTCTTCATTACAAAAATCATAAATTGCTTTATAGGCGCGATGAAATTCAAAATTCGGATTTTTTTCGTTGCCGTAAGCAGTCTCCACATAATTCTTGGCTAATTCCATCCGGAAAAGAATCCACTGGTCAATCTTACGTAATTTATCATAAGCGACTTTATCCGTATCCGGAATAAAATCATAAAGGTTACTTAAAATAAATTTGGCGGTGTTGCGGATCTTGCGATACGCCTCCGAAAGCCGCGTGAGGATTTCTTTAGAGATACGGATATCCTCGTTATAGTCGCTGGAAGCTACCCACATCCTTAAGATATCGGCGCCGTAATCTTTGATGATCTGCGCCGGCGAAATAACATTGCCCTGGGATTTAGACATTTTGCGGCCATCGCCATCCACCACAAATCCGTGGGTCAGCACATTTTCAAACGGAGGCTTACCATCAATGGCTATCGCCGGAATGATCGAAGACTGAAACCACCCGCGGTGCTGATCGCTCCCCTCTAAATATAACTGCGCCGGCACTCCACCTAATTCTTTTCTATTTTTAAGGACCGCCTGAGAGCTTACTCCGGAATCAAACCAGACATCTAAGATATCGGCGCCTTTAGTAAATGTTTTTCCTTTTTTACATACCGGGCAAACCAGTCCTTCCGGAATAAAATCCTTAACCTCGCGGCTAAACCAGCTATCTGATCCTTCAGTTGCGCTAAATTTGGCGAATTTCTCAATTACCTGGGGAACAAAAAATTCTTCCTTACACTCCTGACAGACCAGAGCCGGCACCGGCACACCCCAGTATCGCTGACGGGATAAGCACCAATCCGGACGCAGGCCGACCATCGCCGAGATCCTTTCCCGCCCGGCTTCCGGGATCCAGGTCACCTCTTCTTTAATGGCATCCAAAACTTTATTTCGTAAATCATTGTGATCGATTTTTAAAAACCACTGTTTAGTCGCCCTGAAGATTATCGGATTTTTGCAGCGCCAGCAATGCGGATAAGAGTGGGTGATCTTCTGCTCTAAAAGCAGGGCGCCCTGCGCAATTAATTTTTCGATTATCCCTTGATTGGCATCATAGACATTCTGCCCGGCAAATTCCCCGGCACTCTGGTCAAATTTTCCCCGTGAATCAACCGGCATCACGATCTCCAGGCCGTATTTTTTACCGGTCTGATAATCCTCGGCGCCGTGTCCGGGAGCAGTATGCACTAACCCGGTCCCCTCTTCGCTAGAGACGTAATCCGCTAACA
>CAZEBD010000059.1:0-2827 GCA_964510625.1 uncultured Planctomycetales bacterium | reverse complement strand
AAGGGTGTTCATAAACTACGCCTTCCAAATCTTTACCCTTTAACTCCTTGATCACTTCATATTGATCAATGCCCATTTGCGCCAATACGCTCAAGCGGACATTAGCAATAATTAAATTGCCCTTAGCGGTCTTAAGATAAGAATAATCAAACTCCGGATGCAGGGCTACGGCGACATTAGCAATCAGAGTCCAGGGAGTAGTCGTCCAAATCGCTAAAAAACTATCCGCCAGCCACTCTTTACCTTCTTTAATCTTAAATTTTACAAAAACCGACGGAGAAACATGGTCTTCATATTCGACTTCCGCTTCAGCCAGCGCCGTCTCACATTTAAAGCACCAATTTACGGGCTTAAGCCCCCGCTCAATATACCCTTTACTATTCAAATAACCAAATGAACGGATGATCGCCTCTTCATATTCATGGCTAAGCGTCAGATATGGATTATCCCAATCACCAAACACCCCCAGCCGCTTAAACTGCTCCCGCTGATTAGCCACATATTTCATGGCATAATCATGTGCTTTTTTCCTAAACTCCAGCTGCGGAATCTGATGCTTAGCGATCTTTAATTCTTTAAATAATTGATGTTCAATCGGCAGCCCGTGGCAATCCCAACCCGGCACATAAGGGGAATCATAACCCTGCATGGTTTTATATTTTACAACGATATCTTTTAAAGTCTTATTTAAAGCATGGCCGATATGGATATCACCATTGGCATAAGGCGGCCCATCGTGCAGGACATATTTTCCTTTTTGCGCCGGCTTTTTACGGATCAAGCCATAAAGATCCGATTTAACCCAATCATCCAGCATCAGCGGCTCCCGCTTAGGCAGATCCGCCTTCATCGGAAAATCCGTCTTGGGTAAATTCAGCGTATGTTTATATCCGGAATTATCAGCCATGGGTTTATTTTATATATTTACCTATAATTATACCAAGATCGCGCCTGACCTTGGCTGGAATCAGTTTAGGGTCGGTAACAATCGCATGTTTTAAAGCTTGGCTGCAGCTGCAGCTATGCTGCGCGCTTAACTCTTTGATCACTTTATAGAGGATCTTCTTGGCATTATCCACATTCTTGGCTAAATTGCTAATCACCATATCTAAAGTTACACTGGCATGATGGGGATGCCAGCAATCGTAATCGGTAATACAGGCCAGTGTCGCATAGCAGATCCCTGCCTCCCGGCAAAGCTTGGCTTCGGCCAAATTAGTCATCCCGATAACATCCATTCCCCAGCTGCGGTAAAGCTTGCTTTCCGCCAGCGTAGAGAATTGCGGCCCTTCTATATTAAGGTAGGTCCCGCTTTTATGCATGTTTAGATTTAAAGACCTGCCGGCAGCATAAAGATCTCCGGATAGCTGCGGGCAAATTGGCTGGTCAAAGACAATATGGCAGACAATACCTGAATCAAAAAAAGTCATATCGCGTCCGTGATTGGTCCGGTCCACAAATTGATCCACCACCACAAAATCTAAAGGCTTTAATTCTTCTTTTAAGCTGCCGCAGGCAGTGACCGAAATAATCCGGCCTACCCCTAATTTTTTCATCGCAAAAATATTAGCCCGGTAATTGATCGCACTGGGTGAGATACGGTGCCCCAGTCCATGGCGCGGTAAAAATACGACTTCCCGGCCTTCTAATTTTCCAATGGTAAATTTATCCGAAGGAGCGCCAAAAGGCGTCTTCACCGCCACCTGCTTTAAAATTTTTATTCCTTCAATATTATATAATCCGCTTCCGCCGATAATGCCGATGATTGGCATCCTTAACTCCTTTTCTCAAGCTGTCCGGCACGCTTAAACGCCTGCTCGGTCGCCTCTTTAAGCAGACCTCCGGCATTTAATACCGCCAGCCCCGCCTCGGTAGTCCCGCCGTGGGAAGCAACCATCCTGATTAAATCCTGGCAGGTCAGATTACGTTCGGTCAATACTGCGATCGTCCCATCCACGGTAGTTTCGGATAAAACCTTAGCCTCCTGCTCATCAAAACCTAAATTGACCGCGCAGTCCGCAAGGTTTGCGATAAACTCATCACGCACTTGGCTGGCGGTTTTTTTTTCTTTGATTACCTGCTGGCAGAAAAAAGCCGGGCCGCTTCCGGAGATCGCGGTGGCCGCGTTAATCATCTCTTCCTTATCCACAGTCATTACCGCGCCTAAATTGCTGAAAATATCATAAGCCAGTTGCCAGGATAAATTCTGGTCTTTAGCCGCTTGTGTTTTATCTTTAAATAATACCGTCATCCCGCGGTTTATTTGCGCCGGCATATTCGGCATTACCCTGACTACAAATGTATCTTCACCCAGGCCGCTCTTAATATATTTCGTAGTGATCCCGGCGGCAATCGTGATTACCAGCTTACCCTGAGCAAAAGGCCTGATCTGGTTTAATAAAGCCTCAAAATCCTGCGGCTTGACCGCTAAAATTATAACCTCCGACTGCTTAACTAACTGGCCGGCATCATCAACTGCCGTTATATTCTCTAAGGCAGCCGTCTTAAGCTTGTCCTGGTCAAAAACACTGACCGTATATTTTTCTTTAATGCGCTCGGCGATCGCCCTGCCCATATTGCCAAAACCGATAATTGCGATTTTTTCCACTAATTTAGCCCTCAAAAATTACCCGGCCTAACCTGATAATATCGGCGCCTTCTTCAATAGCAACCTCAAAATCAGCCGACATCCCCATTGAAAGCAGCCAACCAGGATTAAGCTGATCGCGCAGGCTGCGCAGTTGGGCAAAATACGGCCGGGCACCTTGCGCGCTCTCAGATAAAGGAGGAATCGTCATCAGCCCCCTCAACTTGAGATTTTTAAATT
>CAZEBD010000058.1:0-8250 GCA_964510625.1 uncultured Planctomycetales bacterium | reverse complement strand
AGATGAACCGACCAACCACCTGGATTTAGAGTCAATTACCGCTTTAAACCGCGGCCTGGATAAATTTTCCGGGACCATTATTTTTTCTTCTCATGACCACCAGTTGATCCAGACGGTAGCCAATCGGATCATTGAAATCACTCCTCGCGGCTACATCGACCGGATCAGCACTACTTTCGATGAATACCTGGCTAATGACCAGATCAAAGAGCAGCGCAATCAGCTTTATCAGAATACTTAACTTTTAGGAGGCTACCGATGAAGGTAATCGCATTTAACGGCAGTGCCCGTAAAGATGGGAATACCGCTATTTTGATCAGGCGGGTTTTTAAAGAATTAGAAACAGCCGGGATTAAAACCGAACTTATCCAGCTTGCCGGCCAGAAACTCTGCGGCTGTGTTGCTTGCGGCCAATGCGCGGTAAATAAAAATAACAAATGCGTGCTGACAGATGATCCGCTCAATGATTATATCGCTAAAATGGACCAGGCAGACGGTATCATTATCGGTTCACCGACTTATTTTGCCGATTGTACTGCCGCAACGAAGGCATTGATCGAAAGAGCAGGGATGGTCAGCCGGGCAAACGGCAATCTTTTAAAACGCAAAGCAGGAGCCGCAGTTGTGGCCGTGCGCCGGGGCGGGGCGGTCCACGCTTTTGATTCGATCAATCACTTTTTTACGATTGGCGAAATGATCATTGTGGGCGCTAACTATTGGAATACCGGTATCGGCCGCCTGATTGGCGAAGTGAATAATGATCAGGAAGGTTTAGAAACAATGAGTGTTTTAGGTAAAAACATGGCTTGGCTTCTGCAAAAAATCCACTAATTAATTCTTGATTTCTTCGGCGGTTACGGGCAGAATATGGCAAAGGGAAGAAAGGGCCTTGGATGAAGAGCCGGGTATATTTTATTTCAGTAAACGACGCAGATAACTTAGAGCAGGTCAATCGGCAGCTCCAGGTTTTAGTTAAAGAAAGCCGTATCCTGGATTTTATCCGGAAGGACGATAAAATTGCTTTTAAACTCCATTTCGGGGAAGAAGGCAATACCGGATATGTCCGTCCGCAGCATGTCGGCCTGATCGCCGAAGCGGCGATCCGGAAAGGGGCGCAGGTATTTTTATCAGATACCAATACCCTTTACCGGGGTAAGCGCCTGAATTCCTCCGACCATCTGAAGCTGGCGTATGAACATGGATTTACTCAGGAAACCGTCAACGCCCCGGTAGTTATTCCGGATGATACCCGGCAAGAGAATGTCGCTGTTGTCCGGATCAATCAGGAAAACATTAAAGAAGCCAAGGTTGCCCGGATTTTTACGCAGGCTGACGGGATAGTGGCGATCAGCCATTTTAAAGGCCATATCTTGAGCGGTTTTGGCGGAGCGCTGAAGAATGTGGGGATGGGTTGTGCCACGCGCCAGGGTAAGCTTGCCCAGCATTGCAATGCGACCCCTTTTGTACATACCGAAAAATGCATTGGTTGCGGAGAATGCCAGATTATCTGTCCGGTTAAAGCGATAAAGATAGTGAATAAAAAATCTGTCGTGGATGCCGCTAAATGCATAGGATGTGCCAGCTGCCTGGCAGTCTGCCCGACTATGGCGATGTTTATTGATTTTAATGCCGGCGGTGCGGTCCAGGATAAAATGGCTGAATACGCATTAGCTGTGCTCAAAGATAAAAAAGCCAAGAGCGGGTTTATTAATTTTGCCATTCGCATCAACAAAGAGTGTGATTGCTGGGGGATGGATAATCCGCGGATCGGCCCGGATGTCGGGATATTAGCATCATGGGACCCGGTAAGTATCGACCAGGCAAGTTTGGATTTGGTTAATCAGGCTACCGGCCGGGATATTTTTAAAGAGGCCCATCCGGATCAGGATGGCGCCCGGCAGTTAAGGTATGCTCAGAGTATCGGTTTAGGCAGTATGGATTATGAGCTGATCAGGCTCGGATAATTTTTATGCCGGATGAATTTGCAGGCAGAAATCGCAGAAGGGGCAGGCGCCAGGATACGGCTTTTACCATTACCTACGGGGTAGAAGCGCCTTATCCGCTCAGGGTGAGTTTAGGCTTAAAAGATGACCTTGATGCGGTAATGCAGGATTTAAGCGAATTTGGGATGGCCTTTGTTACCCAGTATGAGCTTAGCCGCGGCAGCCGCCTGCAGATCAAATTCAATTTTATTAATTTATTCTTAACCGCTTCCCAGCGCGGGCGCCGGATGGAGGTAGAGGCGGTAGTCTCAACATGTAAAGACCTGGGTAAAGGAAATTACCGGATTGGTGTATCTTTCAGCCATCTTTCCGAGCAGGATAAAACCGTGATCCGGGATTTTATAAAGCGCAGTCAATTCGGAGGAAGTAATGTTCAGAGAAAAGATTAAAGTTTTAGATTGCACGATCAGGGACGGCGGCCTGATGAATAACCATGATTTCGATTTACGTTTTGTGCGCCAGGTGTATAAAGCGCTTTCGGAGGCTGGGATTGATTATATGGAGATCGGCTATAAAAATTCCAAAAAGCTCTTTAGCCCTAAAGATTACGGTAAGTGGAAATTCTGCGATGATCAGGATATCCGGGAGGTAATTAAAGATATACCTTCTCAGACTAAAATTTCCGTAATGGTGGATGTCGACCGCGTAGATATCGATGATATCCTGCCTAAGGAAGACAGCCCAGTGGATATGGTTCGGGTGGCCACTTACGTCAAAGATGTGGATAAGGCCATTTACTTAGTCAATCATTTTGCGGATAAGGGGTATGAGACGACGGTTAATATCATGGCGATCTCCCGGGCCCTGGATAATGAGCTTAATGAGTGCCTGGAGCAGCTGGAGAAAGAATCAAAGGCGCAAATCGTTTATATTGTCGATAGCTTTGGCTCACTCTATCAGGAAACTACTGAGTTTCTGATCAAGAAAGCCAAAAGCATCCTGAAAAGTAAAGAGGTTGGGATGCATGCGCACAATAATCAGCAGCTGGCCTTTGGCAATACCATTGAAGCGATCATCCATAATGCTAACTATGTTGATGGTTCGGTTTTTGGCCTGGGCCGGGCCGCCGGCAACTGCCCCACGGAATTGATCCTGGGGTTTCTGAAGAATCCTAAGTATGATATCCGCCCGATTTTAGATGTCATCTCTAAGGAGTTTGTTCCCTTGCAGAAAAAGATTGAGTGGGGGTATTTTATTCCTTATGCGATTACCGGGATCTTAGATGAGCACCCGCGTACCGCCATTGCCCTGCGGGAGAGCGAAAAAAAAGAGAACTACCGGGAATATTACGAAAGCCTGGTTGGAGAAGCCGAAGATTAATAGACTAAAAAGGGGACGTTTCCCTATAATAACTATTGGTTTAATATTGTTATGCGGAGGGCAGATGAATATCTTTGCCGGCCAGCCGGAAAAGGTTAAAATTTTTAATGCTTCTACCGGGCAAACCCAGGATTTGGATAAAGTTTATAAAACCGATGCCCAGTGGAAAAAAATCCTTACTCCGGAACAGTTTTCGGTTACCCGCTTAAAAGGCACGGAAAAACCTTTTAGCCAGGGCTGCGCTCTGCCGAAAAAAGGCCAGCAAGGAATATATCAATGTGTGGGCTGCGGCACAGATCTATTTTTAGCCCAGGCGAAATTTGAATCCGGCACCGGTTGGCCGAGTTTTTGGGATCCGGTTTCTGAACTTAATATTAAAACCGTTGAGGACCGCAGCCTGGGGATGAGCAGGGTAGAGGTGCTTTGCCGGCGTTGTGATGCGCATCTTGGCCATGTTTTTGATGATGGCCCGCCACCTACGGGTAAACGCTACTGCATTAATTCCGTGGCGCTTAAATTCGCAGAGATTAAGCCGCCTAAATTCCAGCAGCTTCAGAAAGCCGCTTTTGCCGCAGGATGTTTTTGGGGTGTCCAATCGGCATTCCAGCAGGTCAAAGGCGTAGTTAAGGTTACCGCAGGCTACACCGGAGGCAGGCTAAAGAATCCCACTTATTCTCAGGTAAGTACAGGGGCAACCGCCCATGCCGAAGCCGTAGAGATTGAATTTGACCCGGCCCAGGTTTCTTATGAACAACTACTTGATCTTTTTTGGAGCATACATGATCCCACCACGCCGAATCAACAAGGTCCGGATATCGGCAGCCAATACCGCTCGGCAATTTTTTATTATACTCCGCAGCAAAAACAGGCGGCTTTAGCTTCTAAGGCAAAACTTGAAAAATCTAAAGAGTATCCAAGCCCGGTAGTCACCGAGATTGTCCAGGCCAAAGATTTTTACTCCGCTGAAAGTTACCATCAGGATTATTTTAAAAAACGATGAGAAAGAAGAACCGCCTGCTAAGAATCTTTAATCTTAAGCCTAAAGAAAAGAAAAAGGTAAAAACCTCCCGGCAGAACCAGCCCGAAAATAAAAAACAGGATTTAAGTATCTATAATTATAAATGCGGGCAGAGAAATATTACGCTGAGCGTCCAAAAAATCCAACTGCTCAAAGACCCCCAAATCGACTCAGTTTTTTATTACGCCTGCGCTTTTTGTGTTAAAGATTTCGACGCCCAAACTACCGTTTGCCCCGATTGCGGCAAACCGCTGACTAAAATTAATCTGAAAAAATGCCCCGGGTGCGGGGCTAAAAATAAACCGCCGGCTAAAACCTGCTGGGTCTGCAGCGCGCCGTTTCCGCCTTTTGAGGTTTCTGTACAGAAAGAAGAACAACTGCTTTTAGCGCTGAATATTGACGGCAATATTTATCGTAATACCGACCCGGCGCTGGGCTTAGGGATGAAGAAACTGTTTGAGGATTTAATTGCCTGTGGCTTCAGTAAAGAACCGCTGGATACCTGGATTAAATTTTATGAGGATAACCTGTCTTTTAAAAAAGATATGTTTAGGCAAGAGTGTAAATCCCTGGCGCAGGAATCCCGGAAGAAGGATGTTAATTACTTTGTTATTTTTATTTTAGCCATTGGTATCGGTTTTTTAATCTTCAGGGTTTTTTGGTCGAATTAAAAGTTTAAAAGGAGGTTGTTATGGCCCAGTTTTTATACATTCTCCTGGGATTGCTCGCCGGTTTCTTAAGCGGCATGCTGGGGATCGGAGGGGGGATCATTTTAATTCCGGCGCTCATTTTTATTTTCGGCCTCAATCAGCTTCAGGCCCAGGGCACAACCCTGGCTTTAATGATCCCGCCGATCGGTTTGCTGGCGGCGATACGCTATTACCAGAGCGGCAATGTGAAACTGGGGATGGCTGGTTTTATTTGTTTAGGTTTCTTATTTGGGGGGTTATTGGGGGCCAACTTAGTGCACAGCCTTCCTGAGCCTTTGATCCGCAGGATCTTTGCCTTGTCTTTATTACTTATTTCTTTGCGTATGTTTTTTGCAAAATAGCTGGTTTCCGATAGCATTCCTGCTTTACAGCTTTTAAGTTTTATGCTAAATTTAAAGATGAAAACAATAATCGTGTTCTGTTTTGTTCTGCTGGCGGTTTCTCCGGGTTGGGCTAAAAGCGTTCCGGAGGTGCTTAAAGACACTAAACCCGCCAAACTGTCTTTGGTTGATAGTTTGGTATTGAAACCGGTAGTGGTCAGAATCGGCGCCAGCCGGATGAGCGTATTGGTAAACCGCCTGACGGATAAGGTAGAATATGTCTGGAGTTTTGCCTATAAACGTTATCTGCGGCCTAAGTTTACCATGATCAATGCGCAGATTCTTTATGATCAGTTTAAATAATGTTTATCATTATTTTTATTTCAGCGGTTCTTTTCTTTGTTTTAGCTTATTTTAAATACGGTTCTTTCTTAAGCCGGATATTCGCATTAGATAATCGCAATCAGACTCCGGCCCATGCGCTGGGCGACGGGGTAGACTACGTATCGGCTCCTGCGCCGGTATTATTCGGCCACCATTTTTCATCGATTGCCGGGGCCGGGCCGGTTTTAGGCCCGATCATCGCCGGCTTAGCATTTGGCTGGCTGCCGGTCTGGCTGTGGATTGTTATCGGCTCGATCTTTATCGGTGGGGTGCATGATTTTTCGAGTTTAGTGATCTCTGTCCGCAACCGTGGTAAATCCGTAGCCGAGATCGCCAATGTTTATATGTCCCGGCGCGCTTACCGGCTGATGCTGGTGTTTATCTGGCTGGCGCTGGTTTATGTGCTTACGGTTTTTGCGGATCTCACGGCAGTTACTTTTAAAGCCGATGGCGGGGTAGCTACTTCTTCAGTTTTATTTATATTTTTAGCATTAGCTTTTGGCGTATCGTTGCACCGGCTGAAATTCCCGCTTTTTCCGGCGACGGTTATTTTTGTGGTTTTGCTCTTTGGCAGTATTTGGTTGGGCCAGTTGATACCGTTAAATAATCTTCCGGCTTTATTCGGGGATACAGCAAAAACCTGGAGCCTGTTTTTAATTATTTATTGTTTTATCGCTTCGGTTGCGCCGGTCTGGGTATTGTTGCAGCCCAGGGATTATCTTTCCAGTTTTATGCTTTACGGATCTGTCCTGGGAGGATTTCTGGGGATACTCTTGGGGAAAGCGGATTTAAAATTTCCCGCGTTTGTCGCCTGGAGTACGCCGGATATCGGCCCGATGTTTCCCTTGCTATTTGTTACTGTGGCCTGCGGAGCGATCAGCGGGTTTCATTCAATCGTGGCCAGCGGCACATCCTCTAAGCAGATCAATAAAGAAACCAACGCTTTGCCGGTAGGCTACGGAGCGATGCTGGTGGAGGGGGTGGTTGCGGTGATTGCTTTGTGCACCGTGATGATGATCGGCGCTCAGGACCCTTTAACCAAACAGGCCCCGTTAGCTATTTACGGAGCGGGGATGGCTAAATTTTTATCGGTATTCGGTATTCCGGCAAAGTTCGGTAATTCTTTCGGGATCTTAGCTCTGTCTACTTTTATCCTGACCACCCTGGATACGGCAACGCGGCTGGCCCGGTATATTTTTCAGGAATTTTTTAACCTGAAAGATAAAAGATTCCGCTATTTAGCTACTGCCCTGACTTTATTTTTACCGGCAGTATTTGTCCTGATAAATTTAAAAGATGCAAGCGGCGCGCCGGTGGCGGCCTGGAAGGTTATCTGGCCGGTCTTTGGAGCGACGAACCAGCTTTTAGCCGGATTGGCCTTAATGGTGGTAGCGGTCTGGTTAAAGAAAAAATCCAAACCGGTTTGGTTTGTCATTATGCCTACGGTTTTTATGCTGGCGATGACTTTGTGGGCATTGATCATAGTGGTCGGGCAGTATAAACTGGGGCTGTTGGGTATTATCGGGATTGCCCTGTTGTTTTTGGCGGCCTTATTGATCTGGGAATCGGTAAAGATTATGATTAAACCTATCAAAAGAAAGGAAGGCAGATGAGTTACATTCCGGTTACGATTGTTTGTATTATCGCGGGGATCATTGTCGGGATATTGGTATATTTTTATCCTGTTTCAGTGATGAGGTTCCAGGTGAAATTTTATGAAAAGATCAATTGGCGTATCGAGCCGATATCTTTACAGAAGGAGTTTGACCGCACCAGAAACTCCGGGTTATACCTGATTATTCTTTGTATTTTAAGCGCGGTCTATGTGAAATTTTTTATTTGATCATAGAAGAGCGTAATCCCTAAAAGGCCGGTTTAGTTATGCCGGCCTTTTATTTTACTTGACAGACCACACATTTGTGTGGTATATTTACTGCCATGCAGGATAAAGCATTTTTAACGCCTAAACAAGCCAAGCTGCTTGATTTTATCCGTAAACGGATAGGGGGGAGGATGCCTCCGACTATCCGGGAGATCGGAGAGGAGATGGGGTTTAAATCTACCGGCACTGTCCGGGATTATTTAAAGGCCCTGATCCGGAAAGGGTTGGTAAAAAAGATGGATAACAAATCCAGGGGGATTGAGCTGACTGAGCGGGCCGCTTTTAATAAAATACCGATTATCGGCACGATTAATGCCGGTAAGCCGAATTTAGCCTATGAAGAGATCCAGGGTTATGTGGATGCCGATGACTTGTTTTTGGGGCGCCTGGGCTTTGATGATGTTTTTGCTTTAAGGGTTAAGGGAGAAAGTATGATCAATGCCGGGATCTTAGATGGGGATATTGCCGTAATCAAGAAACGCCCTGATGCGGCCAACAATGATATTGTTGCCGCGCTCTTAGAGAATAACGAGGTCACCTTAAAACGCCTGCGCAGTAAATCCGGTAAGTTTCACCTTGAGGCGGCTAATGCTGATTATCCGCCGATTTTTGA
>CAZEBD010000057.1:5231-8294 GCA_964510625.1 uncultured Planctomycetales bacterium | reverse complement strand
TACCAGCTTGCCTGACAACGGCAGGCTTCCTTAGATCGACGGGCTTTGAACCCGGACATCCTCCGGTAGAGTGACCTTGGCCGCAAGGCTCTTCTAAAGCAATTTGTATTTTATGTCCCGCCAAGAAATCCTCTGCCTGTTTTAAATAAACCGATTCCTGGTGATCCTTTAGATGTTTTAAATGCGCCCGGATGACATTAGGCCCCTGTTTGACAATATTGGCCATTACCTTAGCTTCATCATAGGCGTAAGCTTCCCTTTCCTCAATGCTAATCGCTCCCTGCGGGCAATGCCCCAGGCAAGCCCCCAAACCGTCGCAGAATAAATCACTGACTAAGCGGGCTTTGTGATCAATAATCTGGATCGCCCCTTCCGGACAGTTGGGTATGCATAAACCGCACCCGTTACATTTATTTTCATCGATAATAATAATTTTTCTTTTAAGCATAGGATTACTCTTAAATTAGGGAAGCAATATTGATTCGTCTCAGCTGCCTAAGCGTATTATTCTCAATCGCGTGAATTTTTTTTCTCAAAATACATTTTCCTTTATTCGGGCAGATATTCTTTTTCAGAAAGCAACCGTTTAGACTTACCGGCCCCTGAAAAATACGCATGATCTGGATAATAAATATCCTGCCCGGTCCGGTCTTTAACTTAAATCCGCCGGCCTGCCCTTTATAAGAATCCAACACCCGCTCTTTGCTCAAGCGCTGTAAAATTTTGCGCATAAACGGACGCGGGACACCTAAAATTTTAACCAGCTCGGTTACGGTGACCACCTGCTTTTGCTGGGCAATATAACAAATCGCACGTAATGCATAATCAGTATTGCGGGTAATTAACTTCATTAAAAATATTCTCCTCTTAAATATAAAGCCTGAAAACAGCGGGCAGTTTTACGTCGTACCCAGGACATCCTACTGCAGCCTTCTTTGCAGTGCGCTACCGGGCGCAACATATACTTAATGGTTATACTCATTATCGATCACCCCCTTTGCCTGAATGATACCATATTAGTATCTTTTGTCAAGAAAAAAATTATTTATTTTCTAAGCAGGTTAAAAAGGCCCCCTAAGACAATCACCTGCGGTACCGTAACCAAGGGCATCCAGAGGGCTACTCTCCTGCCCAGATTGCTCCAGAGCAGGCCGATCTCGGTGTAATCCGTGACTACTCCGGCCATCAAAAATACAAAACTGTTGCCCAGGGCCCCGGTCTGCCGGTAAATTTCAAAGGCCAGGGGGCTTGAGCCTTCAGAGCAGACCTCGATTACCGTGGCCATGGCTAAAGTGACGATCAACCCTAATAAAGTCGGGCCCATAAATCTATGAAAAAAATGCGTGGGGATAAATGCGCCGGCTAAGCTGGCCAAGAGCACCCCCAGGATGATCCACCAAAGCACCATATTTACAAGCATAAGCATCCCTTTGTAAATACCCTTAATATCGGCGATGACTGTATCCCGGTTAAGTTTATAGTTATGCAGGCGCAGGCGAAAATCCTGAATGATCGAATAATCCCGGGCTACCACAACCGTGTTCTTGTTCTCATCGATCAGGCCTTTTTTTTCAAGGAACATAAAAATTAATCCGGTATTAACCGCAATGATTACGGCTGCCAGGATAATCAACAACCCTTTTAAGCCGAATAAGCTTAAGAGCACCATGGTTACTCCGAAATTTGCCCAGGGGCTGGCCAAAAGAAAGCTGATCACTGCCGGGTTACTTGCCCCCTTTTTATGCAGCTGAATGGATAAAGCCAATATCCCATGGCTGCAGGCGCTCATCAAAAATCCCAGGGCCACGGCATTCAGAATAGTCCGGCGGCTCTTTCCCGCTAATACTTTAGAGATATATTCCCTGGGGACATAATGTTCGATAATACCCCCCAGCAAAAATCCCAACAACACTGCCCACCAGATTGATTTTATATAGTGAAATAAAATACCGCGAAAACTTTCAAGAGGGGTAAAATAATAGGAAAGAATGACTAAACCAAGAGTAAACGCAGAAACCAAAAAGATCTTACTTTTGAAAAAACTTGGTTTATCCTGATGGCAGCAAGCAGGGGCCTGAGGCATCTTTATCTCCAGGTAAACCAAACAAATAAATAAGCAGCAGTTACTGCGGCAGTGGTGAAAGGAATGCCAATCTTCATAAAATGCATAAACTTAACCGGGTATCCTTCTTTTTTCAATAGGCCGCAGGCAACAATATTGGCACTGGCACCGATAGGAGTAATATTGCCTCCCAGACTTGCCCCGATTAACAACCCAAAAAGAAACAGTGAAGGATTGATCTGTAATTTATCCGACATAATCATGGCCACCGGAAGCATCGCGGCCAAAAATGGCACATTGTCGATAAATGCCGAAAGGAGCACCGATAAAAAAACTATGGCGGTATATCCCAGAAATATGTTACTGCCGACTAAACCCGCTAAATAATCCGCCAGTACCTGGATCCATCCGGTTGCCGAAATCGCTCCGACAATAATAAAAATACCCACTAAAAAGAATGTCGTCTCCCAATCCAGTTTTTTTAGCCCGGAGGCAACAGAGCTTTTATTCACTAACTTCTCCCAGATCAAAGCAATGATCCCGAAAATCATGCAAATCTCTCCGGATAGATAACTAAAACCGGTATCAAGAAATGAGGAGAGCGCCAAAAGCACAATCAAGCTGACTAACAAAACCGTCGGCACCCAGCTTTTTACCTTCTCTACCGGGATAAGCTGAGCTTTAGACTTATATTTCCTGAAAATAAAATAAAGCACCGCAAAAGAAGCAATCGCCCCCAGCTCAACGGCAAAAAATATGCTGGGCTTGCCCCGGTAAAAAAAGAAGTCCCCGAAATTCATTTTAGCAAATCCGCCCAAAAGCATACTTGGCGGGTCCCCGATCAGGGTCGCCACGCCCTGCAGATTACTTGAAACAGCAATAGCGATCATCATATTGGTCGGATTAATTTTAAGTTTTTTAGCTAAGGCCAGGGCGATCGGGGCAACGATTAAGACGGTGGCGACATTCTCTACAAATGCCGAGATAAAACCGCTTAAAGC
>CAZEBD010000057.1:1382-5131 GCA_964510625.1 uncultured Planctomycetales bacterium | reverse complement strand
CACGGAATCCTTGGCGGCATTGGCTAAAAGGTTTTTGGTCTTACAATGCGCACAGATCTGACAATCCTTATTTTTGAAGGGGTAATCGGTAATGATCTTATCACGGGAAAAGCTTAATTTATTCGCATAAACCTTAAGCTTATTGATCCCATTGATCTTTAAGACCCGGTTAATGATATAGTCATAATTATCGCTTAAGACCAGGGTTTTTACTTTTTTAGCCGATAAAAACTTATAGAGGGGTTTAAAATAAGGATCCAGCTTAATCTTGGGCAGGTAAGCGTCTAAAGATTTTTTACTCAGCTCCATCCCCCGCAACTGGCCTTCCAGGCAGGTCTTAGAGCCGATTCTACCGCTCTTCCACCTTTTTTTTAACTCTACCCAGCGGTCGTCTCTGGAGAAAAGCAGGAGCATATTATCGAAAACATCGCAGGTGGCAATCGTATTATCAAAAGCAAAGAATACAATGCCTTTTTTGGGATGGATTTGATTACTTTCGAAAGTCATATGAAGAATCGTAAAAATTTACCCCTATTGTGTATTATAGGGGTAAATTATGGCTTGGCTATCTCTTTAGATTTATTTTAGACCTAAGCCCAGAGGCTGTCAATACCAATCTTTAAGCCTGGATAGGGCAAGTTTAATCAAACACTCCGGGCAAAGGCGCCTGGCAGAACCTGCACTGATGATGCTCAAGATGAGATTCTAAAACGTGAAAACCATCCCGTTTAATCAAGGGTTTCTGACAATGAGCACATATAGTATCCTGCCCCCAGGCGCCCAGGTTGCCTACATATACATAAGCTAACCCCTGGCCGATACCCAGGTCATAGGCGGATTTAAGGGTGGTTTCGGGAGTGGAATCATAATCCTTAAATTCATAATCAGCATGGAAACGCGAAATATGCCAGGGAATATCCTTATTTACTCCGGCAATAAACCCGGCGATATCCGTTAATTCTTCCCGGCTGTCATTTTGCCCGGGGATAACTAAAGTCGTGACTTCAATCCAGACCCCGGCAGCCTTAAGCAATTTTATGGAATCCAGGACCGGGGCCAGCCTGCCGGCGCAGATTTTCTGATAGGAGCTTTCTTTAAAGAACTTCAGGTCGATATTAGCCGCGTCCAGATACGGGCTGAGTAACGATATAGCTTCCGGGCTCATAAAACCGTTAGTTACAAATATATTGTATAACCCTGCTTCCTTGGCCAGGCGGGCGGTTTCTTGGGCAAATTCAAAATAAACGGTAGGCTCGGTATAAGTATAGGCAATACTGCGGCAATTATACTGCTTGGCCAGCTCGACTACCTTCCGGGCGCTAAAATCCTGCCCCAAAGAAACCTCCTTGCACCGACGCAGGTCAAACTGAGAGATCTCCCAGTTCTGGCAGAAACCGCAGCGAAAGTTACATCCCGCCGCAGCAATGGAAAAAGTCGATGACCCGGGAAGAAAATGATATAAAGGCTTCTTCTCAACCGGATCAATCCGGGCGGCGGCTAATTTAGCATAATTATGCGTATAGAGGATGCCGGAAATATTCTGCCTGACTCCGCAAAACCCGAATTTACCTTCCGCGATCCGGCAGCGGTGCGCGCAAAGCAGGCAGGAGACATCCTGATTTTCTAAACGCCGGTAAAGCTGAGCTTCTTTCATATGAACAGATGTTTAAATCTTTCTTTGGGCAGATAAGATACCGGCTGTACATTCAATTTGGCTGCCGGCAGTTTTCGGTAGAATATCCCGGCATCCTCTGAACCTTTATGATCAGTATAGGCGTAAGTTATCTGAGCACAAAGAGAAGTAACCTCCCGATCAATCACTCCCCTGGCTAGCGCCGTCGGTCCGGGCAGGTTTTTCGGCGGACAAAACAGATAATCCCCGGCTCGCCCCAATTTAGCCAACTGTTTATTCTCCTTTTCATCGCGGCCGACCACTAAGCGGGTTTTATCCGCCAGGCGGAAATGCCTGCCGGTTTTTAGCAGTTCCAGGTTCTCCAGGCTTAATTCATGATGTGCCATAAGCTCCGATAACCTTCTTGAGAAACCCGGATCAGTCAACAGGCACCCTCCGGCGGGATGAGCATAATTACACAGCCCTAGCTCTTTAGCTAAACGCATCTGAGGAGTACGCAGGCGGCCGTTAAAATCAAGCAGTTTGTCCCGCCTGACCCAGCCTTCCTTTTCTGCCAAGCTGGGAGGGAAAAACCGGGCTGAGAGCGGCCGCAATAACAAATCTTCCAGCCCGCTTCGGCGTTTGATTAATTTTAAAGCCTGCTTATTCTGCGACATCGGCCTCTGCCCTAACACTTCACCGGTAACAATAAATCTGGCCTTAAACTTGGGCATTAATTCTTTGGCCTGGCTGAACATAAGTATTTTACAATCGATACAAGGATTCATATTCGAACCAAAACCGTATCTGGGGGAGCGGATAAGTCTGAGGAATTCATCCCCTAAATCCACCTGCACAATCTTTATGCCGATCTTGGGGAAACTTTTGTGGATATTGAGTTTACAGAAAGGAATCTTGAAATGCAGACCGATGACCCGGCACCCCTGATCATGAATAAGCTTGGCGGCCAATAAACTATCCAGCCCCCCGGAAATCAACGCCAACGCCCTAATCTTCATCGGATTTAATGTTTAAGACTGAATCTTTAATTAACCGGGCAAGAATTTATTCAATAATGCCATCAGGATTATTCCCAGTAAAAAAGCGGAAAATGCCGACATCGCGCGCTTTAGGTTATTTTCTTTATGCAGCTCCGGAATCAGGTCGCTGGTGGCAATATAGATAAACCCTCCGGCGGTAAGCGGTAAAATAAAATTTGTAAAACCCTCCAGCACCCCGCTGATAAAATAACCCACCAGTGCCCCGATGACCGCCATCAGTGCAGAAACAAAATTACATAAAAGCGCTTTTTTCTTGGTAAAACCCCCGTAGATCAGGATAGCATAATCCCCTAACTCCTGGGGGATCTCATGCAGGATGATCGCCAGGGTGGCTACTAAACCCAGCTGAAAGGATGCCGTAAAGCTTACGGCAATCACCATGCCGTCGATAAAATTGTGGAAACCGTCACCGATTAAAGTCAGGTAAGTAAAAGCATGGGTTTTACAAACTCCCCCTTCATGGCAATGGCGCCAATGCAGGAACCTTTCCAGCATAAAAAAGATGATGATCCCCAGGATAAGGTAAGAGAAAACTATCGAGCTGGAATTATTTTCCAGACATTCCGGAAGGATATGTAAAAAAGCGCCCCCGATCAGTGCGCCGGCGGAAAAACCTACCAGGCAGAAAAGGATCTTCTGCAGAAGTTCGTCCTTAACGGCTAAAGTGAAAATACCGACTAAAGAGATCAGGCTGACTAAAAATGTACTGGTTAAAACCCAAAATAAAACCATCTTTTAGGGAGATTTAACCTAAATTAGGTTTTCTGCCTTTATTGGCTTTTTTGGAGCGCCAATTAAGTTTGCCCCTGCGTTTTCTCTTTCCCATTATTTCCTCCCGTAGTAACTCTGTGGTATGCCCTGCACAATATACCTGGCAGATTCCATAATACAATCGTAAATTACCTTACCCATCGGAGTCCCCAGGTAATCGCTTAACCCGTCCCGGAAGATCTTATCCTGCGGGAATTTTATTTTTTCCCGGGGGTTCTCAACCACCTGGCTTTGAATATCGCGGCTGCTGACCAGCTCTGAAGTCGCCCGGTCAATAATCCGGACATTTAACTGCATATTGGCCT
>CAZEBD010000057.1:0-1372 GCA_964510625.1 uncultured Planctomycetales bacterium | reverse complement strand
GCAAATGAAACTGGTTATATTAGAGCAGATTTGATAGCTGTGTTATCTCCGCCAATTCAAGACGGAACAGAACCGACTACTGAATATGCAATAGAATTATTTAAAAAAGGTTTCCCATCATCATATTGGCCTTATTTAAAACTTCCCCTAACAGCCCACCCATAAAACTGCTGGCGCTGCTTCCGCCGCCGGCTACCCCATTCTTCCCACCGGAGTTCTCCGGGATAAACTCAATAATCCCGGTGTTGATAATAATATCCGCCTCCTGCGGAGGGACAATCACAAAACGTTTGGTCCCGCTTAAGACATTAAGCAGATAATCTTTTAGGGCCTTGTTAACTTGCGGCTCGACCCCAGAAGTCTTTAATTCAAAATCGTTGACCGCGATTCTTGCCTGCGGCCCCGGATTCGATAACTCCACAGACAGGTCGGTTTTGCCCATCAAGGCATGCGGTTTAGAAGAAAAACATCCTCCCATAATTAACAATACCGCCGTGCAACTTAATAATCCAATGGCTTTTTTCATGCTGATTTTAATATATTACCGATTAGCCGGACTGTCAACAACCATTAACCAAGGCAAAAACTTGGCGATACCCGGAATAACTTTAAACGGCTTCTCTTGCGTAATCTGGGCCAGGCTGCTTGAGCCGCCGGTGACGATAACCGTATTAATCTTGGCGCGGCGGCCGGCCTGGGCATCGATCGCCATATCCCCGACATACAGAGACTGCGATTTTTTAAGAGCAAAATGCCCGACTATCCGGTTCAACATTTCCGGATGCGGCTTGCCGCGTCCGGCCTGGTCTGCGCAAAGTACGTAATCAAAAAAACCGGCAATCCCCAGATGCTTAATCAGGATACGCGAAAATTTACTCGGCCGGTTACTGGCTACCGCCAATTTATAACCTTTATGCTTAAGGCTGCGTAAAAGAAGCTTAACCCCGGGATAAAGATGTGAATATTGAAGCAGGCTCCCCCGATGATGGCGGCGGTATAAACTTAGGGCGCGCTTTAAATCCTCCGGCCGAAGATAGGGCTTTAGCAGATTAATATCTCCCCACCCCACCAGGCGGCGGATGACCTTTGCACTTTGCGCTTTTAAACCGTACCGGCGCATCACATAATTAAAACTGGAGATTATCGCTCCATATGCATCGATCAGGGTGCCGTCTAAATCAAAAATAATTAATTTTATTCTTTTTTTCATTGCACCGAGCCGACAAAACTTAGGCAGGGTTTTTAAGGCCCTGCCTATAAACGATCGGCGTATTTTTATTTAAGATTATTATTGGGCTTGCTCCTGGAGGCCCGCTGCCTCTTCTGCAGGAGCCGGCAGATCCGCGGAGACAGGCGCCTCAGGCACAGCCGG
>CAZEBD010000056.1:5684-8349 GCA_964510625.1 uncultured Planctomycetales bacterium | reverse complement strand
AATACGATATTCATTATTTTTATATTCTCCTGATTTTTACGGGGTCATCGTAAATATCTTGTGCGCGATATCCGGATATTTAGCGATAAAATTAAGCTCATCATCAACCAAAGGCTTCTGGTTGTGGACATTAGCATAACGCACTAATTCTAAAATCCGGGTAGCCTCCGCATCATCCTGAAAGGCAACCTCTAATTTTTCGTGAACATTACTGAAACCTTTGATCCCGGAATACTCTCCGGCAGTGATTTTGCGGCCGGTCTCGATGATCTCCGGTTCCCCGCGGCCTAATTCCTCGTAATCATAAAGCTCATAATTACGCCTGTCCTTTAATGCTCCGTCGGCATGGATGCCGGATTCATGAGCAAAAGCATTGGCCCCGATCCCGGGCTGATTGATCGGAATCGGAACACCAAAAGCATAAGATGCATATTTACAGATCTTCCAAGCCATTTTTAAATTTATCTTTTCATCTAAATGATACCCCTCCATCCCCTGACCGTATTGAATCGCTAAAATCACCGAAACCAAATCCGCATTCCCGGCACGCTCACCCATACCGTTAACACAGGTATTAATAAAAGAGTCTACTCCGGCGTCGCTGGCGGCTCTTGCGCCGGCAATGGAATTAGCCACCACCAGGCCCAGGTCATTGTGGCAGTGGACTTCCACCGGTAGCTGAACTTTCTGCGCCAACAATTTGATCCGGTCATAAATACTAAAAGGCGTATCGCACCCTAAGGTATCGCAGTAACGGATCCTTTGGGCGCCGGCCGCTTTGGCTTTTTGAGCAAATTCGATCAAATATTCTAAATTTGTCCGGGAGGCGTCCTCCGCATTTACTCCGATACAATCAGCCCCTAATTTTTTTGCTTCTGCTACCGCCTCCTGCATCTCCTTGATAATCGAGGCATGATCAAGTTTGCCTTTAAACTTATGTACGATCATCTGGTCGCTGGTAGAGATGGAAAGGTTTAAATATTTTAATTGCGGCACCAGCTTAAAAGCGTTTTTTACATCATCCTTGGTCGCCCGCAGCCAGCCGCTTAAGCGGATATTGGCCAAACCACCCAAACGGACCAGCTCCAAGTTAGCGTTAAGGTAATTAGTCTCATGCCGGGTTAGAGGAAATCCAAACTCCGATTGATATACACCCATCTGATCCAGATACCAATTGATCATGGTTTTCTGCAGTTTAGACAGGCAGATCCGCGAGGTCTGCACTCCGTCGCGGTTAGTTACATCCAACAGATAGATCTTCGGTTTATCGGCCATTTAGTCACCTCACTTGCTCGATTTTTTATTTAATATTTTCCTGAATTCTGCACGCTCCGGCACCCCTTTAGAAGCAAAGATCATCTGATTATCCAGAAGATAACTGGGGCCGGAGAAAAGCTCAAGCTCTTTATTTAAGGCGGTGTTTTCTTTAAGCAGCTCCACCCCTTCCCGGCCCTGGGCGCACTTTTTTATCCGCGACGGATCCTGCTGGGCCTCCAGGCAATCCTCCCACCATGAACTATGGATATCTTTGGCCCGGCAGGCCAGATAATCCCAGAATCTTTTCGGGTAATACTTCTGCACGCAAACCGCGCGTAAATACTCCTGGACCTCCGGTGTCCCGTATCCAGCGACAAAATCCCTGCCCGCATAAGTAGCCAAGAAATGCAAAGCCGGATTAAATTCTTTAAAAGTAGTCAATAACAAAGCCGCCTTATCCCAATAAATGCTGAAAAATAGATCGAAACTTCCCGGGGAAGCCGTCCGGTTTAAAAAATAAGCGATCCCGCTGGCCTTTGGCTTTAACAGATAAAAATCACCGGCGGGCTGCAAATCATCTTTAAGCTCATCAAAGTTACTGACTGATTCAATCTGCTTAGTAAAAATAAAGGCCGGTAAGGTGGATACCCCCGCTTCCTTAGCCGCCTTTTGCGCATCCGCATCCGCATAATCCAGACGGGTTACCGAAAGGCCCGGCAATTTTTTTCGTAATCTATCTAAAGCCGCCTCCGGATTGCAGGAGCGGCAATCCTTCATGCTGATCACGGTAACATTGGCCTTCTCCGGCTGCACAAATTCACAGGCCGCATTCAATGTCCCGGGATTCCGGCAGGTTCCGGTCAGCTCTTTATCTTTACAATTAGTATCCGTAAAACAAGCCGGTAAGATCGCTGTGATATCCGCAGCATCGGCGATTTTATCGGTCAGAGGAATCTCTTCAAGAAGGCAGTCGGCAAGCTTGCCATCCTTCATCTTCAAAGTTAACTTCCCCAACTTGCGCCCCTGCCAGGAAGGGCGCAGGAAAAAACTCATGCCGACCTTAGTCAGCGGTTCATCTTTCAGCGGCCGGTCACCGACAAAAATAATATCCAGGCCTTTAACTTTTTCAGCCAGCTTAAGGTCTTCCTTCTCGCCCTGAGTGCTTAAGAGGGCCACGACTTGGACACCCTCTGCCTTAAGGCGGCCGATGAGCTGATTTAACTGTTGGGCATCCGCCGGGGATACTTTTAATCCTTCTGCCTTTGAGCCGGCGCCTGCTCCGGTCAAGCCGATGACCGCAATTTTTATACCCTGGCAATTTTTGATTATATAAGGAACTGCTTTATCCGTGTCCAGGTTTGCGCTCAGATACGCCGGGTGGGCTTTTCGGGCATGCTGCAGAAAAAAA
>CAZEBD010000056.1:5285-5674 GCA_964510625.1 uncultured Planctomycetales bacterium | reverse complement strand
GCAGGCGTGGCAGCCGCAGGCGATCAACACCGGCGTACCGATGGCAACCGCATCATACTGCATCAACTCAAGCGCCCGGTAATTAACCTGCGAACGCTGCTGATCTAAATTGACATTCTGGGAATACTCATCAAGCCGTCCTCCGGCGGTAAAGTTGCCGCAATCAAGCAGCAATAAATCCCAAGACGCCTGCCGCAATTGGCCGACTAAAGCCGCCCGACGGCTAATTCCTCCGTCCTGCCGGATGGGGCAGGAACAGGGATAAAGCATCGCATGGGTCTGGCCGGTATAGATAATCACGGCATCACCGGCAAACAGGCAGCCGGCCATTACCAGAATAAAACTGAGAATCAAAAACGCTGTTTTAAAACTTCTCACGTCTTGATTAT
>CAZEBD010000056.1:0-5275 GCA_964510625.1 uncultured Planctomycetales bacterium | reverse complement strand
CTCGCCCCGTGTCAGGACGACGGCCCGCTCGACGATATTCTCCAGTTCCCTGATCTTATCCTGAACCTTCGGGCCGACCGATTTATCCACGCTCCAGACACTGATCGCTTTATCTCCCGGCTTGTTGCGCCCTAAAGCCATCGCGGCAATATTGATGCCGTTTTTTCCCAATAAAGTACCCAGGTTACCGATCATCCCCGGCTTATCCAGATTGCGGATAAAAATCATCTCGCCTACCGGATAAAGGTCCAGGTAATAATCATCAATCTTGACGATCCTGGGCTGTTTATTTCCGGAAAGCGTGCCGCAGACCGATTTCGTCTCCTTATCGGTCTTAATCTCTAGTTGGATCAGATTGACAAACTCCCCTTCTTGGGCGCTTTTTGACTCACGCAGCTTGATCCCTCTGTCTTTGAGTAATGACACGGCGTTAACAAAATTAACCGTATCCTGCATAATCGGAGTAAGCAGGCCTTTGGCTAAAGCCATTGTCACAGAGTTTAGGTCATATTTAGAGATCGAGCCGCTGTAATCAATAACTAACTCCTGATATCTGCCTTCCACTAATTGCGCCACAAACATCCCTAATTTCTCTCCCAGATTGATATAGGGGTTAAGGATCTTGCAAACTTCTGCCTCAAGGCAGGGATAATTAGCGGCATTGCGGATCCCCCGGCCTAAAAGCGCATCCCGGACGATCTCGGCAACTTCGATGGCCACATTGATCTGCGCCTCTTCAGTAGAAGCTCCCAGATGCGGCGTGGTTACCACATTATCTAATTTTAACAGTTCACTCTCTGCGGCCAACGGCTCATTCTCAAAGACATCCATTGCTGCCCCGGCAACTTTACCTTCTTTAATCGCTTTGACTAAAGCCGCCTCATCGATGATCCCGCCCCGGGCGCAATTAACAATGCGCACATTCTTCTTCATCAGGGCAAACTCCTTATCCGAAATCATATGCTTAGTCTCATCGGTCAGCGGAGTATGCACGGTAATGTAATCGGCCTCTTTAAGGACTTTCTTTAATTCCGCAACCTCGATGCCGAGCTTCTCGGCGACCTGGGCGGATAAAAATGGGTCATATGCCAAAACCTTCATCCCAAAAGATTGCGCTCTTTTGGCCACCTCTGAACCGATCCGGCCGAACCCGACAATCCCCAAAACTTTATTATACAGCTCTACCCCCATGAATTTTGAACGCTTCCATTCCCCTTTTTTCATCGAGGCATTGGCCTGGGCGATATTGCGCGATAAAGTCAGGATCATACTAAAGGTATGCTCGGCGGTAGAAATCGTATTTCCCGCCGGGGTATTCATCACGATGATCCCTTTGGCGGTAGCCGCGGCCAGGTCAACATTATCCAAACCTACCCCGGCCCGGCCGATGACTTTAAGCTTATCGGCTGCCTGGATTATTTCTTTGGTCACCTTAGTCGCGCTGCGCACGACCAGCGCATCATAGTCTTTAATAATCGCTTTTAAAGCATCCGGCTTTAAATCGGTTTTTACATCAACCGAAAGTTCCTTAGAATCATTAAAAATTTTTAAACCTTCCTGGCTTAATGCGTCGCTGACGAGGACTTTAATCATTTCTCTAACTCCCTATTTTAAAAATACTTCTTCAGCCGCCTTGACTCCGGCCCCTAAGTTGAATTTATACCCCATTTGCGCAAGCACTTTTTCCAGGCAGGTGATCCCCAGAATAATATCCGATTCGGCGATAAAACCCATATGCGCAATGCGGATAACTTTACCTTTAAGCTCCGCCTGGCCGCCGGCAATGGTGACCCCATAGGTATCCCGCATAGTTTTGACTAATTTTTCTCCATCCACTCCTGCCGGGACCTTGGCTGCCGTTACGCCGTCTGAGGCTGCGGTAGGGGCAAATAATTCTAAACCCAAAGCCAGCATCGCCGCACGGGTGGCATCAGCCATCGTTTTATGGCGTTTGAATATATTTTCTAAGCCATCCTGCTGCATAATCTTTAAAGCTTCATTTAAAGCAATGATCAAAGTAATCGATGAGGTAAACGGCGTATCGTTTTTATCCAAAGCCTTTTTGGCTTTTCTTAAATCCAGGTAATAACGGGTGGATTTAGAGGCTTCCACTAATTTCCAGGCCTTGGCGCTCAGGCAGATAAAACCTAATCCCGGAGGCAGCATAAAACCTTTCTGTGAACCGCTGACCACCACATCCACGCCCCAGGCATCGGTTTTTAAATCCACCGCGCCCAGGCCGCTGATGGCATCCACCACTAAAACTGCCGGGGTTTCTTTAACTACCGCCGCGATTGCCTGAATATCATTGTCTACGCCGGTAGAGGTCTCACACAAAGTCGCGAAAACCGCTTTGATCTTGGGGTTAGCTTTTAATCTCTTGCCGATCTCCTGGGCGCTGACTGCTTTACCCCACTCCACATCAATGACTTCCGCATTTATCCCGTAAGCTTTGGCGATCTCCGTCCATCTTTCTCCAAACTTTCCGCCCTGGACCACTAAAGCAGTATCCCCTCCTGAGAGTAAATTGATTACCGCCGCTTCCATCGCGCCGGTGCCGGAAGAAGAAATAATAAAGACATCATTAGCCGTCTGGAACGCCCATTTTAAACCATCGCTGGCCTCTTTTAAAATGGCCTGAAACTGCGGCGTGCGGTGATGAATGATCGGTTTAGCCATCGCTAAGCTTACCTGAGGCGGCAGAGGTGTCGGGCCCGGAGTTAACAAATAATCCTTTTTCATGATCAGAATCTCCTTATGCTGAATGGTTTTCTAAACTTATCCTGTTTATTTCCTGCTTTCCGGCAAGATCACTTCATCGACCAAACCGTAATCTTTTGCTTCCTGGGCGCTCATAAAATAATCGCGGTCAGTATCCTTACGGATCTTATCTAACGGCTGGCCGGTATGCAGCGATAAAATTTCATTGATCCGGTCGCGCAGCTTTAAGATCTCCGTAGCCTGGATAGAGATATCGGAAGCTGCCCCCTGCACTCCTCCCCAGGGCTGATGGATCATCACCCGGGAATTCGGCAGGACAAACCGTTTGCCATGCCTCCCGGCAGCCAATAATACCGCCCCCATACTGGCGGCCTGGCCCACGCAATAAGTAGCCACATCGCATTTGATAAATTGCATAGTATCATAAATCGCCAAACCCGCAGTTACCGAGCCTCCGGGTGAATTGATATAGACATTGATATCTTTATCCTTATCCTCCATCTGCAGAAAAAGCAGCTGGGCAATCACTAAATTTGCCACATAATCATCAATGGGAGTGCCGATAAACAGGATGCGGTCTTTTAAAAGGCGCGAATAGATATCGTAAGCACGCTCAAACCCACGCGGAGTCTGCTCAATGACCATCGGAACAAGAACCTGCATCTTTTTCTCCATATTATCCTCCTACTTGCGCTGCCAAGTTATTTTTCTGCCTGCCAGTTAGCTTCTCTCAATAAGAATTCCATGACCTTACGCGGCATATGGTCATCAATGGCAATATTTTCTTTTTTGGCGATCTGAGATAAAACTAAATATACCTTAACCTGTTTTTTAGCCTCAGGCTCGATCCCCTCTAAAAGCAATTTCTCCTGCTCATCGATCTTGTCTCTGGGCAGCCCTTTCATCGCTAAATCGATCTTGGTCTGCCTGAGCATATCCTGGGTCTGCCGCTGGACTAAGGATTGCGGAAGTTTAAATTCTAAACCTTTAGTGATATTTTCAATCAGCCCATTTTCAATCCGCTGGCGTTCCTGATTTTCCTTAGTGATAAAAATCTGCCTTTCGACAGCCTGCTCAAACTGCGCTAAATCCGGATACCCAAGAGAACGGGCAAATTTATCATCCAGAACCTCAGCCTTGCGCGATTCTTTAACCGAATCGATCTGCCGCTTGATTTCATCGGCGGCAACTGAAATGACTTTATAATTAATCAACTGCCCCTTATAATTTTTTACCGCAATCTCCGGAGCAATCTCCACTGTGGCCTTAAAAGAAAGGCTACCGCGGTCAAGTTTTACGTCGGTGATCTGCGGCAGTTCAATCACATCCAGCTTCTCGGCGTTGATCGCCTGGTTATAAATATCCGGGACCAGCTCTTTTAAAACCTGTTCATGGACATTTGCGCCGTAGTGTTTTTCCAAAAGATCCCGCGGGGCTTTCCCCGGCCTAAAACCCGGGACCTTGGCGGCTTTGGCTACTTCGGTAAATACCTGTTCAAATTTATTTTTTACCAGGTCTCCCTGGACCTGAACATTGATTTCACAGGTAGTGCTATCCAACTTCTTAACTTCCGTTTTCATTTTACCCTTTCTTAGTTACATCCTAAATTTTTCACCCAAATAAACCTGGCGCGCCTGCGGGTGGTTGATCAGTTCATGCGCCGTGCCGCTGATTAAAATCGAACCTTCCGAAATCAAATACGCCCGGTCGGTGATCGCCAGAGTCTCCCGGACATTATGGTCGGTCAGTAAAATTCCCAAACCCTTGGCTTTTAATTCTTTGATGATCTCCTGCGCTTCATTGACCACGATCGGGTCGATCCCACTGAAAGGCTCATCCAGAAGTATAAAAGAAGGATTGGTCACTAAAGCCCGGGTGATCTCTAAGCGCCTTCTTTCTCCGCCGCTTAAAGTATAAGCCTTATTTTTGGCCAGATGCGCAATATTCAACTCTTCCAATAAAGATGCCAGGCGGCGTTTTCTCTCTGACCGGGTTAGCGATAAGGTCTCTAAGATCGCTTTAATATTTTCTTCTACCGTCAGTTTACGGAAGATCGAAGGCTCCTGCGCCAGATACCCGATACCGAAACGCGCCCGCTCATGAATGGCCATTTTGGTGATTTCATGGTTATCAAAAATAATCGAGCCCTTATTCGGAGGGACAATCCCCACGATCATATAAAAGGTAGTGGTCTTGCCGGCGCCGTTGGGGCCCAACAAACCCACGATCTCTCCGCGTTTGACCGTAATGTCCACGCCTTTAACTACCTGGCGGCCGTCATAAGACTTGGCTAAACCTTTAGTTTCCAAAAGCCGCATCCGCACCCTCCGTCTGATAAATAATGATCTGAGGCTTACCGGTTAAGGTTATTTTTTTATCGGCAGCCGTATAAATGGCTTCCTGGCTGTAAGAAATATTTTCACCGCGCACGATCCGCACATTGCCGGAAGCGACAATCCGGTTGATCGAACTGGAAATTCCGGAAGCCCCTCCGGAGAAATCCCCCTCCTGCTTTTTCGGGGTAAAATAAACATGCATCTTATCGCTGTAAATG
>CAZEBD010000055.1:0-8507 GCA_964510625.1 uncultured Planctomycetales bacterium | reverse complement strand
GGAAAATGGATATTTAATAAGCTCTGCGCCAGATTTAGCAGGTTATGGCGGCTGCGCAAATCAAACGGCAGAGGATCGCTGAGCTTAGGTAAAAATTCATCCAGGGCATTTTTGATCAAAACCCGTAAAGTCCGCTGGCTAAACCCATGCGGCAAAGTATAAATCGGCACGATCCTGCCGATATTCAAAGCATCATCATTCTGGCTATCTAAAAACTCATATTCCGGATTATTCATCTGCAGCTTTCCGTTATAGAGCTCGACCTTGCCGTAAAGAATCATCGGAACGCCGATTTTCAGATATTGGCCAAGATAAGGCTGATTAAACCAGACACAGGACAACCTGCCGGTATCATCCCCCACTTTTGCTTCGGTGATACTAAACCTGCGCCGGCGCCAGGAATTACGCTGGGCTCCCAACAATACCTGGGCTTTTATGGTAGAGGTCTGGCCTTCCTTAAGCTGAGAGATCTTGGCAAAATTAGTCCGGTCCTCATAGCGGCGGGGAAAATAATAAAGCAGTTCCTCGATGGTATGCACCCCGCGCTCCAGGAAACTCTTTGCCCGCTTAGGCCCGATTCCTTTGAGATACTGAATAGAGGTTGTTTGCATAATGCAGTTATTATACTATAAAAATATCTTTAGGGGGTCTTGAAATTAGAGATTTTGTGTGGCATACTTGGTTTGCAAGCAAGAGGATACCACAACAAGGAGGCTAGGAACGATAGCGGAAGCTATTAGGCCTATCACCTACAAGAAAACCCCGGGAAGTTTCGGGGCTTTTTTGTTTATACTAAGCTTATTTGATTAATTTCTTAACGTTATTATTCAGACGGCGGATATTCACCGAGATATCCAATAAAAACCCGAAAATAAAACATACAAAGATTATAAAAATCATCGTTTCAAACATATCTCCTCCCTTTTTTAAGTTGCTAATGCCTGATTAAATATATTTTACCCTGCTTAGCCTGTTTTCACAATAATAAATTTATTTAAAATCGGATCCGGAAAAAACCTCCCGGGCTCCATTTCTATCCTGGATATAGACCTCCGGAACAAATTCCATGGACTGAGGAATAAGGTCAGCAATGACTTTATTAATCCGGGATTGCTGGGTTTGGTTCTGCCGGTCAAAAACAGGGTTCTGGCTGAGGTCATTAAGTAAAAGGATCACCGGGTCATGCGAAAAGGTAAAATCCTTAAGCAGTTGTTTGATCAACAGGTCTAAAAAATCCGGCTGATCTTTAAACACGTTTACCGCAGTCTTAAACTTGATCCTTCCCCATTCAAAATCCGCGGTTTTCTGGACCAGCGCATACACGGAAGAATATTTAATCATTTTAGTCTGTCCGCATGTTAATTTACCGGCGTTATTTACAATCAGAGCAGATAACTCCGCATGCTTAAAAGTTTTAATTTCTTTATGGATATCGATAGTCAAAAGGTCAAAAATGAACGCGCCGTGGACGCTGGAGGTAGCACTCAGCGTGCTGCGTTTAACAAAGTCCGCTATCGCATCCCAGAGGATTTTTTCATCACCGCGGATAAAATTTAAAGATAGGATAATGCAGGACTGGTTTTCGCGCACTGCCCGGTACTGGCGCACTTTATCTTCATCATGTCCGATATAATGAATCTCATCAAACAGAGGCATGTGCGTAAAAAGATTGGAGTGTTGAAATCCGTAATTAATCAGATCCATAATAACATAAAAGGGGACGTTTCACTCACCAGGGAAACGTCCCCTTTTTCATTCGAATGCCTGCTGGATAATCTTTTCTACCTCCAGGCGGGTTTTGGCGCGCGAGGTCTCTTCTCTTAAACGACGGACTTTGCGCATACCTTTAGTATACCAGATAAAGAACTTCCTGAAAATCACTACACCGTTGCGCTCCCCGTAAAAATCAAGGCAGGCATTCATGTGCTGGCGGATAACCCGGACAATTTCTTTTTCTTCCGGCCGGCCAATAATCCTGCCATTTTTCGGATATTCCTTAATCTCTCTAAAAATCCAGGGGTTACCCAAAGAGCCGCGGGCAACGGCCAAGCCGTCGCAGCCGGTTTCATCAAACATTTTCCTGGCTAACAGCCCGGAAAAAATATCTCCACTGGCGATCAATGGAATCTCTATCGCTTTCTTGACTTGTTTAATCACATCATAATCTACCCCTCCGCTATAGGCCTGGGTTCTGGTCCGGCCATGCAGGAATAAGGCGTTAACTCCGCAATCCTGAGCGATTAAAGCAATCTCCCTGGCGTTCACCGAACCCTTATCCCAACCAGAGCGGATTTTCACCGTTACCGGCAGCCAGGAATTTTTAACGATCAGTTTCAGGATCCGGGTGAATTTTTTCGTATCCTGCATAAGGCTGGAACCTTCCCCC
This sequence comes from uncultured Planctomycetales bacterium, assembly GCA_964510625.1. Classification (GTDB taxonomy): domain Bacteria; phylum Omnitrophota; class Gorgyraeia; order Gygaellales; family Profunditerraquicolaceae; genus UBA6249. The sequence goes on along the minus strand of CAZEBD010000055.1, from coordinate 6,121 downwards.
CGGCGCACTACTTTTTTTGCCGGGCAGGCAGCATTAAAGTCTAAAAGGTCGAATTTGTATTTCTTTAGAACCTCCAGAGAACGTAAAATATACTGCTCCTCCGACCCCAGGATCTGTAGGCCAAGTGGTTTATCTCCGGGTGCGGTAGAAAGCATGTTCTTAGTCTTACGGCTTTTATAGCTGACCGAGCGGCAATTGATCATCTCCACAAAAGCCAGCTCCGCGCCAAACTCCCGACAAAGCATCCGGAAAGGCAGATCCGTGATCCCAGCCATCGGGGCTAAGATCAAATTTGATTTAAGTTTTAATTTACCAATCTTTAGCATCTAATTAAAGTTTTAGCGGGTCCTGCCACTTCGGCACCCTCCCGTGCTCACTTCGTTGCGCGCGGCAGGGGATCCGCTTTCGTGTCACCCGCTAAAGTATTAAAGTATATACTCAGTTTTTTTAATTAAAGGATTATTCTTTATATCTTCCGTAATTGCCTGCGGAATTCCGGGTTTGCCTAACTTGTAATACATGTAATTTTTGTAACCCTCGACTCCCGGCTGGTCAAAAGCGTTCACATTCAACAGCTCGCCTTCAAAAGCTGTGGCCATCTCAAAGAAAAACAAAAGCGCGCCCCAGTAATACGCAGAGACTTCAGGCATAACAATCGTGCAGTTAGGACGGCTTTGGCTGACTAAAGCCCACTCCGTAGCCTCCTGGGCCAATTGCATAAGCGCGCAATAACTTTTACCGGAGAGCAGGTCACCTTTACCCGGTATTTTCAGGTCGGTTTTAAACTTGCCCACGCGGATAAATGTCACAACCTTATTATTCTCTCCCTCGACATTATTTTGCTGGATAGAATGCAGGTCATTAGTCCCGGCCGCAGGAATCGGGGTCCTGCCGGCGTTAAAAAGATTCGCCGGATCCGCCAGCCAGCTTTCCACTCCCTGGTTATCTGCCTGAATTTTACGGTGATACTTCTTACCTAAGCTTTCAGCTAAAAGCTGTACATACCAATCCGCGGTAGATTTAAGTGTCTGGGAAAATGGCATTAAAATCGCCAGGGATTTACCTTTTTTCTGATAAAGAATATAATGTAAAAAAGCATACAGATAAGCAGGATTCTTCAGAATATCAGCGCTGGCGCACCTGGATGCCATATCTTTGGCCCCGGCAAATAACCGGCGGACATTTACGCCTGTAATTGCCAAATGCAAAAGCCCCATATTAAACTCCGAAAACCTGCCGCCGACGCCTTTTAATAAAGGCAGCGCCCGGAAGCTTAAAGCATCTTTTTTCTGTTCGGCCTCCACCCTTTTACGCAAAGACCCGGATTCAGGATCGGTAATCGCTAAAATCTGCCTGCCGTATTTAACCCCTACGCCTTTTCTAAGCCAGGCCTCGGTTAAAATAAGCGCAGCTTTGGTTTCGGTAGTTTCTCCGGACTTAGAAATCACCACCACAAAAGTTTTTTTGGGTTTAAGATTTTTTAATAAAACCGACAGAGTATCCGGATCAAGGTTATTGCCTTCAAAATAAACCCGCGGGGATTTTTTACGCAGAGGCGTGAATTCGTTATAATAAGGAGCGCATAATGCATCCTGGGCAGCCCTTAACCCCAGATATGAACCGCCGATCCCTAAAAATAAAACATTCTCATACTTGGCGGCGATCTGGCCGGCGATCTTCTGGATCCGGGTGATATCCTGGTCTTTTTGCTCCGGCAGCTTGGCCCATTCCAGATTGAGTTTGACCCTGGCGCGAGGATCAGCAAGAATTTTCTCTAAATGCTGTGCAGCTTTAAATGCCTGCGGCAGCGCTTCATCGATCTCCTCCTGGGTTACCCCATGCTCCTGCACGCTGAAACTAAACATATTATTAAAATCAAATCTTAAGCTCATTTTGTCTCCTGCTTTAAACTTTTTCCGCCAGCTCTAAAACTAACTTTTGCGTATCCGACCATCCCAGGCAGGGATCGGTGATTGACTGGCCGAACACTTTCCCTCCCACCTCCTGCCTGCCTTCTTTTAAATAACTTTCGATCATCAACCCCTTAACAACCTTCTTTAATTCCTGCGATTTAGCTAAGCTATGTATAACTTCATTGGCGATCCTGGGCTGTTCCCGGAAGTTTTTATCGGAATTAGCATGGTTAGTATCCACGATAACCGCCGGGCAGGCCAACGCGCGCTTGAGATAGCCTTGAGTAAACTGCACCAGGTCTTCGTAATGATAATTCGGGATGCTCTGGCCATGATGGTCGATTGCCCCACGCAGAATGCCATGGCTCAAACGATTACCCGGAGTTTTTACCTCCCATCCGTTATAAATAAAGGTGTGCTGGGCCTGCGCCGCCTGGATAGAATTTAACAGCACATTCAGATCTCCGCTGGTCGGATTTTTCATCCCCACCGGGATATCCAGGCCGCTTACGGTTAAACGGTGCTCCTGGTTTTCCACAGAACGGGCCCCGATAGTTACGTAACTTAAAATGTCCTCTAAATACGGATAATTGCCGGGATAAAGCATCTCATCGGCAGCCGTCAGGCCGGACTCACTCAGCGCACGCAGATGCATGCGGCGGACAGCTTTTATCCCCCGCGCAATGTTCGGCCCCTCGGAAGCTTTAGGCTGGGTGAGCATCCCCTTATAGCCCTGGCCGGTAGTGCGTGGCTTATTCGTATAAATACGCGGGATAAGGATCAATTTGCTTTTCACTTTATCCTGCAGGCCGCTTAACCGCCCGGCATATTCACAAAGCGCATCCGGATCATCAGCCGAACATGGCCCGATAATCAAAAGTAAGCGTTTATCTTTACCTTTTAAAACACTTAAGATTGCTTTGTCGCGGGCAGCCTTGACCTTGATTAATTTTGCCGGCATCGGCATCTCTTGCAGGATCTCAAGCGGGGTAGGGATTTTTTGTAAATATTTAAAACTCATATTTGTTGTTGGATGATCTTGACCGTGGTGCGCTGGCCGTCTTTCCAGGGCCAAAGCATGGCGATAATGCTGTCGGCGCCGGCATCCTTAAAATACAAGGTCTGGCCCGGCATGATCCCGCCCAGGCCGTCAACGGTCTGGCGGACTTTATGTGCCAGCCGGTTTTTTGACGGATAAACCGGTTCCCCGAATAAATTTTTTAACTGGCCGTTAAGCTTCTCCAACTCCTGCCCAACGATAACCCCTTCAAAAAAATTATCGCAATCCGTGCGCAGGGACTCAAAGCTAAACAGCTTCATATCTTTTCTAATCAAATCAAAATCCATTAAGATTCCTCCGCGTAGAGGACACCCGTGCAATTCCTATCAACGCGGGGTGCACCCCATATAAATATTATAGCATGTTAAAATGGTAAAACATTTACTATTTTTTATTCCGGAATGGTTTTAATTTCTCTAAAAAAACCGGATCGATCTGCGCACCCAAGGCCAGGAGCCGGTCGCAATGCCTGACCGCCAAATCATAATCTTTACGTTGGAAATAAAATACGGATAAATTAAAATGCGCCGGGGCAAAAGCCGGGTCTAGTTCCACACACCGATTCCATAGCTTGATTGCCTCATTAATATCACCGGATTGTGCATAAGAGGCAGCCAGGTTATTGACCGCCTCCGTATAATCCGGGGCAAAATAAACACATTTTTCCAGCATCTGAATATATTTCTCCCTTTCACCTGAATTATAATAAGCATCCGCCAAATTAAAATAAAGTCCGCCCAAATTACGGTTAGTGCAAACCGAACCCGGATTAAGCTTGATTGCCATAAGGTACTCCTCTTCGGCCGATTTGTAGCTCCCTGACCGGGCAAAAAAAAGCCCGAGATTATTATGGACACGCCAACTTCCGGGAGAAAATTCCAATGTCCTTCTAAATAGCACAGGTTCCGAACGCCAATAGGCATTCTGCCTGACCGTCAGAAATGAATAATCAAAAATTAATAAAATCAACAATCCCAGCGCCGCAGACCTATATTGGGCTTTTCCGAAGAAACCAAAGAATAACCGGCCGATAATCATAAAATAGCCAACCGACGGCAGATAAAGCCAGTGCTCGGCCATATAAGAATTGATCGGATACAGGTTGGAAGCCGGTAGAAGCATCAGCATAAACCAGCCGATGGCAAAGGAAACCAGCGGGTTATTCTTTCTGCTCCTGAAAGCATAGATCAATAACCCCGCAATTAACCCGGCTCCCAGAATCACCTTAGGATCAAAATAGCTGAAAAACCTATATTCATATTCCATGTGCAGATTAAAAGGCGCAAGCAAGAGCCTGGTATAATCTGTCATTGCCGCAAAGAAACCCGGCAGCCGCTGGATTAAGGTTGTTTTAACTCCGGAATCATAAAAAACCGTGTGGATGAAAATTAACCTGAAAATAACATATAGGCCGGCAAGGCCAAATAACGGCCAAAGCCATTTCATTTCCAGCTTCCTGCCGAAAATATAATGATAAAAGATCAACAAAACCGGAATGATCAAAGCCAGCTCCCTGGACAGAAGCGCACAGATAAAAGTTAAAAACATGACCAACCAGGTGCTTATTCTTGGGGTTTCCAGGAATTTCAGGTAATACGCAAAACAAGCCAATATAAACACTCCGGCCAGGGGGTCGCTTCGGCCGGCAATATAACTAACCGCCTCCGTATGCACCGGATGGCTTACAAATAATAATGCCGAAAATAAAGAAAGGACTGGCTGCTTAAAAAGCAGGTTAAGCAGCCGATACAGGAATAGTGCGGTTAAGATATGCAGAAAAACACTGCTTAAGTGGTATCCTAACGGATTTAATTTCCATAAAGAATAATCAATAGTATAAGTAACCAGCTGCAGCGGCCGGTAAACCGTAGAACTTTCCCCTGAACCCGCCCAGGTATTTTTGGTAAAAATCCGGCTAAGATTAGACCAGCTCCGGATATAGGTATTGTCTCTGACCAACGCAGCGTCATCCCAGACAAAATCCCCGCCCAGGGCATTAAAATAAACAACCAGCCCTAAAGCTATAATCAATGCAATAAAAATAACCGATTGGGATCTACCAGATAACTTGGTGGGCATAAACTTAGATAATCTTGAGCAGATTAAGGCCTGTTTTGGGGTCGATATCCTTTTGCGCCTTTACTCCTTTTAATTCAAGAATAACGGCTTCAATCACCAGAAAAACCTTGGAGTTGCCCCGTACGCAGCCGGTTAAGACTTTGTTTTTCTTACCCATGCTGGCATGGATATGGATTTGCGGGCCTTTTGAATTTGTAAAAAGCGTGCCGATCCCCATTACCTCCCAGCCGTCCTTAAATACTAACTTATTCGGCTCCGGCGGGATTACCGGTTTTTTGGGGCCGGTAACTAAATCCCCTTTTCTAAGGGCCCCGATAAAAATCAAAGTAGCGGCCTTAATCTTTTCTTTTCTGGCTAAGGCGCTTAAATCCGGGATTAAGATATCGTTATTCTCAAACTTGACTAAAAATACCCTGCCGATTATGCCTTGAGTATATTTCACGCCCTTTTCTTCCTTTTAGCGGCTTTAGCCTTCCTGATTCTATGTTTATGCTCAACGCAGAGCACATCGGCGATCGGAGAGATCTTTCCGCCTTCATAAGGGAATTCTTTGCAGGTTACCGGCTTGAGGGCATAATCGATCTTGTGTATCCGGCATAAGCCATCCGGGTCCTGGAAAGCGCATTTTTCATCTTCATAGCTGGTGCCCACTTTATAACCGGAAGGGAATTCTTTATCGATCTCTAAATGAAAAAAATCCCCCTTAATCCCCCGGTCTAATATCCTTTTTGCTTCTTCCAGGTCAATCCAGGCCCCAAACCTGCAGCAGCCTGCCTGATCCCGGCACTTAAGGCAATCAATCGTCATTTCCTTTTCCTTTTTTTGATTTTTTTTCATAAATGATATTATACACTTTTTATTTAAAATCTAAAGTAATTTTACCAAAAAAATAACCTGGCTCCTAATTTAATAGAAGCCAGGCTATTTTTTGTTTTGATCTTAAAGCTTGACTACATTCGTAGCCTGCTCGCCTTTAGGTCCTTTTTCGATGTTGAACTCTACTTCCTGACCTTCAGCTAAAGATTTATAACCTTCACCCTGGATGGCGCTGTGATGAACAAACACATCG
>CAZEBD010000054.1:0-8523 GCA_964510625.1 uncultured Planctomycetales bacterium | reverse complement strand
GAAAAATGGGGTGGCTGACGGGGATCGAACCCGCAAAACCTTCAGAGCCACAGTCTGACGCTCTAACCAGTTGAGCTACAGCCACCATATTTATTATGATGAAGAATAGCGTGGCAATTACAGCATATTCTTTCTAAATTATCAAGCGAATTGTTTCTTCTGTTACCGTCCTTATGATGGACTATTAATACTCTTTTATCAGTAATTCCACAACGCCTGCATTTATATGGAATTTTATATCTGTGCATTAAATCCCGATAGGCAGTGATCCCAGAAACCCAATTCGGGGCATTAATGCCATAACGAACATTCTTATTTTCCCAAGAACAATGACAGGCTACACTACAAAAAAACTTACTCCTTTTTGATCTTTTAAAATCTTTTGGTGTTCTCCAAACCTTCTTACCACAATGGGAACATTTAACCCACTTGCCTTTAAGCTGAGATTTAGTCCGACACCTTACAGAACAATACTTGCCCCACCCTTTTTCTGCATGAAAAGGTTTTACATAAAAAGTTTTTCCGCAAATTTTACACTTCTTGCTCGGCATGGTTAGATTTTATCAGATAACGGTGAAAATGTCAATACAACGTACAAGTTCACAGTCAATCACTCTAACCTACCGATAATTACATCTGATATAAGCTTATGAAGACGGTTGACTTGCCTGACCGGGGATCGGCCTATCCATCCTGTCTTCAAAGAATTTCTTAATACCGTTACTTAAATCAAATACACCGTCAATCAAAGCATTAGATAGATCCGTGCCGGTCTTAATCCCGCTACGTACCCAGCGCCCAGGTAATGATAACATATCCTGAGGCCGCATTCCAGCACTTGTTCTGGCCTGCATTAATTTACTTTCAAATGCCGCTTTAAAGTTGTCAAACCCGAACTCCGGACGGTCGATTTTAGTATGCAGGATAAAATCCAGGACCACCTTGCCGTTATCCATAGATTTAAACATATCCAGTACCGCGTCGGTAATCCTCTCTGCTTTCTGCTGCGGTTCCTCCAGTGAGCGCACCGAGCGCACCATATCCGCTAATTCTAAATGGCAATTCACAGTAGCATCGTTATTTACTCCTTGAATCTCTGCGTTAAAATTAAGCTTGGCCTTTTGAATGCGCGCTTTTTCAAGATCTACCCAGGTTGAATAGTAAGGATAAAAAACAATTGCATCAATATTTTCGATTTTTAAAGTAGCCAGCATATCCTTTTTGTAGAGGTCCACCCATCCCTGCAGCTGGAGCGTGCCGTCGGGTTCTCCGGTATCCCAGGATATATTGCCTTTTAAACCAAAATTACTGATCATCCTTTTACCGGCAGTAAAAACATTGGTAATATAAAAGTTTATATCTTTGACCAAAACGCTGATCCTGCCGCTGGCTGCCGTTGTATCAATAAAGTTTAATCTACCGGAATAAATTTTTAATTTCATTATCGTCACCGGAAAAGGCTTGGCTGGCGCTTCGGCAGGAGCAATCGGCTGGCTTCCTACAGCCTCAACCGGAGTATTTTTAACCGGCGCAACCGGCGCAGGATTACGCTGATAAGTAATTTCCGGCCCGACAATTACAATCTTATTAAATGCCAGCTTACCGAATAAAAGACTGGGGATACTGGGTGAGACATAAACCCGCTTAGCTCTAATGAGTCCGGTAATTTCAAACCCTTTTACCTCGATTCCTCCCGGCAGGATATCTAACTTGCTGATTATTGTCTTTAACCCGGTTGCTTTTTCAATCTGATGCGTAATTATAAACCTGGCTGCCAGCAAAAAAAGCGCATAAATCAGGCTAAAAACAATAACAATAATAGCAATAATAGTAAATAATTTTTTCCAGTTCTTCATAAAGTAAATTACAACAACGCAGTACTTGTGAGCACCAGCGAACGAGTAGGCCCGTTAATTTTATGCGCCTGGGCCGAACAAGCACCTCAAAGTTCTTATCTAGCGCAGTACTTGTGAGCGCCAGCGAACGAGTAGGCCCGTTAATTTTATGCGCCTGGGCCGAATCGAACGGCCAACCACCGGCTTAGCTTACCGCACTGGATTACTCCAGCCAAAACTTTGTTGCGGTCTGGACTATGTCTTCATCTTCTCAGATGTGTGGCGTATAGTCTCTGAGGACTCTCGTTTTATTACTTGGTAATCATTTGCCCATTTCACGCGCTTCCCTTGATTGTTAAGGGTTTTCTCAAAGCGGATAATTTTCGGACCGTCTGAAATATTCGGCACATACAAAACTTTATCTTTTTCAGGACAATAAACAGCATAAAAATCAAAATCATTCTCGCTGTAATGCCTGCTATGCGAACCGTGCTTGTCAGCCCAACTGGTCCTAAACTTTATTTCAATTGCTCCGTTTTTAAGCGCAGCATACTTCACTTGCAGCTTAATCATCGAACCATCGTCTAACACCGCTACAATATCAAATGGTTGATGTTCCGATAAAGGCATGCATGGAACGTAACCTTTACTAACAAGATCTGCAATGCATTTTGCTACGCCTAAATCTGCTTTGAATTTCGTGTGATGCAAACTCACCTCCTTTCATGGACATTTAATTACCTGTAATATAACGGTTGCCTGCAAGTGATCCTCATTTAAAGGATTTCCTTGCATACAGCCACATGCACTTTATGGGTTTAATTCCCCATAAAGGCTCCTTTGGAAGGCAGGTGCTCTATCCAATTGAGCTACAGGCGCATTAATAACAGTGTCAATTCTACCATAGTTTGACGGCAAATGAAAAGAAAAAATGGCCAAAATAAAAGACGGGCGCTGCCTAAGCACCCGTCTTAATCTTTACCTTAAAAACTTAGTTTACCGCTTACCTGCTGCAATGATAAACAGCAGCTGCCCCGACAGATAACCCGACTAATCCCAGGAATAACGGCAGAAATAACTTGCCATCATGATACCCTTCCCTGGCGTGCCCGGAATAAACACGCTCCACTATCACCACTTGTTGCTGCGGCCGATGGCTATCCCGGCGGTGCCGCGGCGCTCCCCGGCGGTCGTAGGCAAAAACATTAGTGGCCTGAGCAAAGATGACCGCTCCTAAGCAAACAACAACCAGAAACTTCTGCAAGCAAAAGCCTCTTTTCATCTTTTACCTCCATTTTTCCTAAATCTTTGTTCCATCCTTTCCTGCAGCATCTTAAATTTTTCCTGCTGCTCCGGATTTAAAATACCCATAATCTCTTTTGATCTATTCTGCCTGATCTCATTGATCCTGGCCCGGACATCCTTACCGATTTTTTCCATTTCGCCGCGGGTTTTCTCCATAATCTCTTTAACCTTGGCCTGCTGCTCTGCGTTTAAATTCAAACTCTTAAAGAACTCATCCGATGACCTGCCTTCTTTCTGCCACTTGCCTCCGGCAAATTGACCCTTTTCCGCAAAACCCGGCCGGTGCATCTTATCTGTTGAACCGCGCGTATTAGCGACTACTGTCGCTCCCATAAATACCCCCGCCAAAACACATAACACCGCAAAAATTGCCAAATACACTGAATTCTTATTCATCATCCCTCCTTTATTCTGCAGCACCAACCACTAAATATAGCGCCATCTCTGAAGTTACAGCATTGCCGTTAAGAATATTATCCTCCAAAGAATAGGCAGCTGTAGATCTTCCCGATGCTAAAACCAGAAACAGAACCGATAAAGCTACCGCAAAAGCCGGCACCGGTATAAGCCGGCGGCTTAAAGATCCCAGCAGGTCAAATGAAAAACCAGTCTCTGATCTCTGCTTTTGTGCAATCTGAGGACGCAGACGGCCAACCAAATAATCCTGCGGTAAGGTTTTACGCAGGCTTCCAGTAACTATCTGTTTTGCCCCTGAAAGTTCCAGGAGCTCCTGGCGGCAAGCCGGGCAAACAGATAGATGCGCCTGGATCTGTTCGGCTTCAAAAACCGAGGCCTCTTTATCCAGGAAACGCGATAATAACCTTTTTATTTTTTGACAGTCATTCATAGTTGCAATCCATTTTTAAGCAGCTCCTCTTTTAAAAACTGTCTACCCCGGTAAATTTTAGATTCCACCGTCCCGATCCCGCAGCCTAATACCCGGGAGATCTCTAAATAACTTAATCCTTCAATATCCTTTAAGACCAGCGCCGCCCGGAACTTAAGCGGAACCTCAGCTAATGCCAAGTGCACTAACTCTTCTCTTTCTTTCTTAATTAAGGTATCCTGCGGGCCGTCACCATCAGAGGCGCTTCTACCGATTACCCCTTCATCGCTGACAAATCTCCTTCTGCGGCGTAAGAAATCATAGGCGGTGTTAACGGTGATCCGGTAAAGCCAAGTGAAGAACTCTGAATTACCTTTAAAGCTTTTTAAACCGTCATACGCCTTCAAGAACGCCTCCTGCACGATATCTTCGCTTTCCGCACTTTGGCCGGTCAGAGAATAAGCGATGTTTAAGACCCGATTCTGGTATTTTCTTACCAGCATCTCAAACCCTTTCTCTTGCCCCTCAAGGAACTGCTTTATATAGAGCTGGTCTTCATTCATTTTTGGCTTGCCGTATATTAGACGTACAGGTAGGAAATTTATTCCCGGATTTTTTGAGGAAAAACGTAAACTTTTATAAAATGGTCGGGGCGACAGGACTTGAACCTGTGACCTCCTGCTCCCAAAGCAGGCGCTCTAGCCAAACTGAGCCACGCCCCGTACACAAGTACGGCACCCGCGCCATTCCGCTCTGCGCGGGGTGCCGATATCTATCAAGGCACTGGCGCAATACAATTAAGCGCCAGGTGCCGCAAACTATAAAGGCACTCGCGTGCCGCTATTTATCAATATAAAAAAGCGGGTCATATCCGAAACCGGTATGCCCTTTGGGCTCAAAAGCAATTCTACCGGAGCAGCTGCCTTCTACCACCCCAATTAATCCCTGTTTATCCGCTAAGGCCACCGCGCAGACATAATGCGCTTTTCTTTTGGATAACGGCAGGCCGGCTAATAAATTTAAAAGCTTCTGGTTATTCTTAAGGTCGCTCTTATCTTTTCCGGCAAAGCGCGCAGAGTAAATCCCCGGAGCCCCGTCCAAAGCATCCACGCATAATCCGGAATCCTCACCCAGGCAAAATTCTCCGGTAAAGCGCGCTACTCTCACTGCTTTTTTAACGGCATTTTCCTGAAAACTCCTGCCGTTTTCTACAACCTGTGGCACAGATTTATAAGTATCCAAAGAAACCAACTCAACATCCAAACCGGATAAAATATCTTTTATTTCAGAGAGCTTTTTTTTATTTTTAGTGGCAACAACCAGCTTCATTATAATAATATATCACCAACCAGTTTCCTTTGGATGCTAAACAGCTCGGTAATCCCTTTTTTGGCTAAATCCAGCATCATATCCATCTTCTCTTTAGAAAACGGCTTGCGCTCTGCTGTTCCCTGGATCTCAATGAACTCTCCGGCGCCGGTCATAATCACATTCATGTCCACTTCTGCTTTTGAGTCTTCTTCATAGCATAGATCTAAAATCATCGCATCATTTAAAACGCCGACACTGGTAGCGGCGATATAATCTGAAACGGGGACCCTATTGATCTTACCGTCTTTTTTAAGTTTGGCTAATGCATCCACTAAAGCCACAAAACTTCCGGTAATCGCCGCAGTGCGCGTGCCTCCGTCACCCTGAATCACATCACAATCGATCCAAATTGTACGCTCACCGATCTGCTTCATATCGGTAACGCTCCTTAGCGACCTGCCGATTAAACGCTGAATCTCATAAGTGCGCCCGGAATCTTTACCTCTTGGGATACGCGAGCCGCAGGAACGCGGAAGCATCCCATATTCAGCAGTAACCCAGCCGGTGCCGGAATTCCTTAAGAACTGAGGGACCGTTTCCTCCACCGAAGCCGTGCAGATGACTTTGGTATTGCCTAATTCAATCAAACATGAGCCTTCCGGGTATTTAATATAATTTCTGGTAATCGCAACTTTCCTGATTTTATCATTGCCGCGTCCGTCGATTCTAACCATAAATACTGCCTCCGTAGGTATCAATTGCTACTATCAAAGGAAAATCTTTAACTTCCAATTTTAAAATCGCTTCCGGGCTTAAATCGCTATAAGCAACTTTTTTAGCGCTCCTGACAAATTTACTTAAAAAGGCACCGCAGCCGGCGTAAGTGACAAAATATACTCCTTTATTTTTCTTAATCGCATCCTTGGCCTCTTTACTACGGCCGCCTTTGCCGATCATTCCTTTTAATCCTTTAGCCAACAAAGCCGGGACAAATGTATCCATCCTGCCGCTTGTGGTCGGGCCACAGGCACCGATGACTTTTCCTTTAGGGGTTTGCGTCGGACCGCAATAATAAATTACTGCATCCTTTAATTCAAGGGGCAATTTTTTATGTAATTTAATCGCCTCGGCTAACCTTTTGTGCGCCTGGTCACGGGCAGTATAAATTGTCCCGCATAACTTGACCTCCTGCCCGGCTTTTAAAGATCTGATCTGTATTAAATCCAGAGGAGTGCTGATTTTTTTCATAAAACCACCTCTGCACTTCTTAAAGCATGGCAGCTGATATTGACGCTTACCGGCAAGCCGGCGATATGCGTAGGATAAGTCAGTATTTTGACTGCTAACGCCGTAGTTTTTCCGCCTAAACCCATCGGGCCGATTCCGGTTTTATTAATTGCTTCCAATAATTCATTTTCCAATTTTGAAGGTTTAGCCGATAACCTGGCCAGCAAAGCCTTCTTAGCCAATAGAGCCACATAATCTGCCGAGCCGCCGATACCGACTCCGACGACATACGGCGGACAGGCATCCGGCCCTGCTTTTTTCACTATTTCCACAATAAACTGTTTAATCTCTTCTATGCCGGCAGTAGGCTTAAACATCTGGATTTGCGATTTATTTTCACAGCCGAAACCTTTGGGCAGCAAGGTCAGCTTTAATTTATCCCCCGGGACAATTTCCGTATGCACGATCGCAGGAAAAAATCCGGGTTTGCCCCTAAGTAACGGGTCATTGACAATAGAATTTCTTAAGGAGTATTTTTTGTAGCCATCCGCTATACCGCGATTAATCGCCGCGACAAAATTACCGGATATTTTCAGATTTTGACCGATTCGCGCAAATACCACAGGCAACCCAGTATCCTGGCAGATCGCCAAACTTTCTTTCCGGGCATAAGCAGCATTATCCAGGATTGCCTTAAGAATATTCCTGGCTCGTTCATTTTTCTCAAGACGATAAGCATTACGTAAGGCAGACAAAACATCGCTGCGCAGGGAAAAATTAGCCTGCTTAACCAATTCCATCACTGCCCGGGTGATTGCTTGCGCTTTTAATTCTCTCATTTAGCCCTATACTCTGCTAAAACGGTAGTAGTAATGCCTCCGCGCGGATTAAAAGTTCCGCTGATCTTTGCCCAACGCGGGCAGACCGCAGCCACAAAATCTTCAAGCATTTTATTGATCAGATGTTCATGAAAAATCCCCACGTTGCGGAAAGATATCGTGTAGAGCTTAAAAGATTTTAATTCAACACAGAACTTATCCGGCGAATAATCAATGCGGATCACCGCAAAATCCGGCAGCCCGGTCTTAGGGCAGATACAGGTGAACTCCGGAATATCCAGATTAATCACATACTCCTTATCGGCATATTGATTTTTCCAAACCTCCAGCTCCGGAGTTTTTAATTTCCGGACATTTTTCTGTAAACCTTCATAAGTAGATTTTTTCATTTAGCGTAATCCTATTATTTTATGGATCTGCGGGATAACACAGGCAGTTACCCCTTCCTGGCTGGACAACTCCTTAAACTTCGTTAACTTTTCACGCAATGCGCCCTGATTTTCATAACTGTTAGGCTGCAGTACTAAAACACTCGACGGGCTGATCTCCTTAATAATCGACAGCGCCTCCTTTAGGTCTTCTTCATTGGTTGCCTGGCAGATAATCGCCTTAAGGAAAACCTCTTTTTTGGCGGCAATCTTTAAAAATTTACGGTGCAGCTGCCAAAGGTTGCCCATCCCGGTCGAGCTGGGAAACTTCAGGTCCATCGCGATAATATCGATGTGGTCGATTAATTTCTCAAGCTCAAAAAATAAAGTACCGTTGGTTTCCAGATAATGCCGATGGCCATGAACCCCCGTAAGCTCAAGTATTTTCTTAAGAAAATCGGCGTATAAAAGCGGCTCTCCTCCGGTAAAAGAGATGGAATGGTATCTGTCGCGGTAAAGTTTAATCTCCTCAAAGAGCTCTTCCGGCTCATACTCCATAAACCGGCTAAGTTTAGTATCACAGTAAGAACAGCGCAGGTTACAGTCGAAGAAACGCACGAATATCTGTTTCTCCCCTAAATACAACCCTTCGCCCTGGACACTGTCGAATACTTCAGCGACCCTTGCTTTCATTTAGTCAAATAGCGGATCAACCAAGCCCGCCTCATTAAAACCTTTAGCCCGGTAATAACAACTGTCGCAGCGGCCGCAGGGTCTTTTCCCTGACCGGTAACATGAGCGGGTAAGCTTAA
>CAZEBD010000053.1:0-8688 GCA_964510625.1 uncultured Planctomycetales bacterium | reverse complement strand
TCGATCTTTTCTTTTTTATTCAGGACGTCAAAGATAACCTCTTAAGTTTTCAAGCCGGACACCCAGTTCAATTAATTTAGTTTTCAAATCTTCCAGCATGATTATCTCCTTAAGTTAAGATTTTTTAATCCCGCGGTAAGCTAACATAAATTCTTCGCGGCTGTCGGCTGCCAGTGCGGCATCCTCTAAATTTACTTTTCCTTCCTGGACTAACTTTACCAGGGACTGATTAAACGACTGCATGCCGAACACCGCCCCATCCTCGATGAATTGCGGGATCTCCCAGATCTTGCCCTCCCGGATCAGGCGGCTGATCGTCGCGGTCAAAAGCATCACCTCATAAGCCGGCACCCTTCCTTTTCCATCTTTGGTCGCAACCAGGCGCAAAGAAATTACCCCTTTTAAAAGAGTAGCCAGCTGATTTTTAACCTCCTGGTGCTGGTGCGGAGGAAAAAGATTGATCAGCCTCTCTACGGTTTGATAGGCATTAATTGTATGCAAAGTACTCAAAACCAGGACTCCGGTCTCCGCAGCAGACATCGCCGCGGAAACCGTGTCATAATCGCGGATATTGCCGATAAACATGACATCCGGGCTCTGCAAAGTAAAAGCCCGCAGCGCCACCGGATAAGTCGCTACATCCAGCCCCAGCTCCCGCTGGTTGATGATTGATTGTTTGTCTTCAAAAGTATACTCGATCGGCTCCTCTACCGTCAGAATATGCTTTTTGGCATTATTATTTATATATTCGATCATACTGGCGATGGTCGTGGATTTTCCGCTGCCCATGCTTCCGGTCAGAAGGATAAGCCCCCGGGTTTCCGCCGACAGTTTTTTCAGGATCTCCGCCGGTAAGTTCAATTCCTCAAAAGAAGAGATCTGGCTGCGCATTTTACGGATGACGATCGAAGGCCAATTCCTTTGCGTAAATATGCTCACCCTAAACCGGCGCTCAAACTCCGGCAGATAAACGGCAAAATCTACATCCAGCTTATTTCTGAATGTATCGCACTGTTTGGTGTTGGCCAGTTGTTCCATGGCAAACATCACATCCTCAACACTTAAAATCTTGGTGTCCATGGGAATAACTTTACCGTCGATACGTAAATGCGGCAATCCTCCGGCGCGGAAAAAAAGATCGGAAGCATCCCGGATAACCATCTCCTGCAGTAATTTTTTAATATCCATGATTTCCTCCAGAAAATTAAATTACATTATAACACTTTATTACCTTTTAACGTAGGATTAAATTCCATGTATTTAGCCAGCATTAACCGGGTCTGGGCGTCGATGGCCGGAGTGGAGCCGATCACCAGGATGATTAACGGCACAAAGAACCACTCTAGAATCAAAAGCACATGCTTAAACCAGCTGACTCCTTTTGGCCGGGGAGGCAGGATCGTCCAGCTCAGAAATATCCAGGTCAGGCTGGTTAAAAGCGTAAATTTAAACAGGAGCCCGGTGATCTTGGGCAGATTATAAGCAATGGCCATCGAACTGAAGAATGCCCCGCCCAGAAGCATCGGCAGCGGACCGATCAAAACTAAAATCACCGCCCAGATTGCCCAGGTAACATGGCTCTCTAAAAGATGAAATGACCTTCTTAATTTGTTTATAAGAGAAATATTTTTATTTTTAATAAAACCGCTGACCACAAACGGGAAATTCTCCACCCCCCAGGCCCATCTTCTCTTCTGCTTATACTGCACGACTATTGTCTTCCAGATGTTACTGGAGTAAGCCGCATCCAGAGACACCGTCACATACAGCGGCACCACCCGGTAATCTCCGTTATAGTATAAATAACCTTTCCAATAGATCACCGAATCATCCGAGATCATATTCGTCGGCCAATAATCTACCTGGACTAAAGTTTTAAAGCTCATGCTGTGGCTGGAGAAAGTAACAAATTTCTCCAGGCGCATGCTTTCGATCATCTGGCAGAAAGTACTGCTGATTTCAATCAGGCGGGCAAAAGAAGGTGCCTGCCAGATATTATTATTGTAAACCGGCATCGGCTGGTAACTTGCCTGATGCCTTTTTTCAGAGGTCAGAAAATGGTAGCTTAAACAGCCGAAATACTCTTTGTCCACGCAAGTGTCAGCATCAAAACAGGAAACCAGGACATGCTCATAGGGAACCTGACGGCTGTCTAAATATTTCCTGGCCTGCTTAGCCGCCCAGGTGGCATTGGCACCTTTAGTCCGGCTTTCACCGGGCAATCCGTCGGGATGGAAGGTGGACAGATAAGCGCCGAATACTTGGCTGAATTCTTGCTCTAAAGCTGTGGCATGATCATGGGCAAAGATATTTCTTTCCTCAAAAGCCAGAACAAGGATAATCTTCTCTTTAGGGTAGTGGCTGGAAGCCAAGGCCGATAACGACGGCCGCAAAACCTCCAGCCCTTCATTGTAAACCGGGAATATCACTACCTGGTAAAGCTCCGGAAATCCCGCCGCTGCCGGCAGCTTCAGGCAACGGGTAAGCCAATCCTCATTTTTCTGGCGGGAGAGCCGCTGGTGGGCCATCACTAAAAGGGTAGTCAGATACACCGTGCGGATAATCCAATAAAAATCAAAAGTAATAATCACTACCGCGCTATATACCGGCAGATAAAAGGACAGAATGATCAGCCCCAGGATAATCCCCCAGGACAGCCCGCCGGGAATGATCTCCAGGATACGTTTTAAAAATACCTCTTTATTCACCGGATCCTTCCTTGGCCGTAGGTTGAGCCTGGCCAAAAGGCTGGGTGATCAGCCTTTCTAAAAAATAGAGGTCAGCACTCAGCTCCAGTTTATATAGGTTATTATAGCTGCCATCCGGGCCTCTTTGACTATCGCTAAAATACAGCACATCCTCCCGGGCATCGTAAAACGCCTTGGCCTGTGCTTTATTTAATTCAATCAGGTTTACCGGCTGGGCATTGGCGCGGGACTCAACCACCTGCACATGTTTATCGGTGACTACGACCAGATGATAACTATCGGAATGCCAAAAAACATCGAGCACTTTCTCCTGCGGATAATCCAAAAGCACCGGGCTGGCGGGGTGTTCATAATCCAGCAGATTATCAAAAACGACTACTCCGATCTGGCGGTAATTAAAAATAAAGAGTTTTTTTCTGTCTGAAGATATGTCCCAGCCGTTGATTTGGGAAAATTTATCCGGCAGGCTGGCAATATCCTCAAAATTAGAAGCATCTAAATTCGAACGGTAGATGATTTTTTTGTCTTCATCCAGATAATAAGCCTGCTTTCTTTCCGCATCAATGCGAAAGGCCCGGAAACCTGCCCGGTTTAACTGCTTTAAATCCGGCCGTTGCGGAAAAAGAATGACCTTATCCACCCGGCTGACCTTACCTGCCTCTACCTCCACCTGCCCCTTCCAGGGATAATGCTCTGCCAACTCCAGGGCAACTTTATAAGTCCCGGGCAAAAGCTCTTGCATACTGGCCGGACTCCTCTCATCAATCAGCCTGCCATTAAGATAAATGTTTGCTCCCGGCGGCTGGGTCTTCACATAAATCAAGCCGGTCTTCACAAATTTAAAATTATGCAGGTTAAATTTATACCCCAGGGCAAAAGTAAGGATAAAGGGCAGCCCGATAAAAAATATCAGGACACTAAAGTAAAATAAAATCCCTCTTATTTTTTGCAGCGCAGGCATTTTACCAATTCCTTCTCTAAAGCTAACAAAGCCGATTTACGTTTAATTCCGAAAATATATCCTCCGGGCTTATGATTACTTCTAACCACCCGGTGACAGGGTATAATCAAAGGATACGGATTACGTTTTAAGGCCTGCCCCACCGCACGCCAGGCGTTGCCGGATCCGCATTTTTTAGCGACCCATTTATAGCTGCGTACCTGGCCTAACGGGATACTTAAAACCGCCCGGTATACTTTAGCAGTAAAATCTTTCATCTATCCAATAGCGACTTCTTGCGCAATAAATGATGATAGGCCAGGGCAAACCGGTGCGCTTCATCACGGATCCGCCGGATTAAATTCAGCGCCGCTCCTTCTTTAGTCGCAACCACCCTGAGTTTTCCTCTCTGGATACGATAAATATTCTCTTTTTCTTTAGCGATGCTGACCAAAGGAATTTGCAAACCCAGCGCTCTAAGCTTGGCCCAGGCAGTTAAAATATGCCCTTTACCTCCGTCGATTAAGAGTAAATCCGGTAAAGGCGTTTTTTCTCTCAACAAGCGGCGATAACGGCGGCCGAGCACTTCCGCCAGCATTTTATAGTCATCAATCCCGGAAACCGTCCTGATCCGAAAACGGCGGTAATTATTTTTATCCGGCTTTGCCTTGAAAAAACTAACCATTGAACCGCAGGCAGATTTACCGGAAATATTAGAAATGTCAAATCCTTCAATCCTAAAAGGTAAATTTTTTAAGCCCAGAAATTTCCTAAGCTCCTCCACCTCATTCTTAGAAACCGCCGCATCGGCTTTAGCCGACATACCGGATAAAGTGATCATCTGATCACGGAGCCTGGCGGCAGCCTCAAAATCATGCGCCGCGGATTTTTCCTGCATTGATTTCGCCAGCTTGCGGATAAGCAAATCCCCTCTGCCTTCTAAAATCATCACTAAATTACCGATTAAGCGGCGGTAATCTTCTGCGCCGATTTTGCCGATACAGGGAGCCGGACAAAGATTGATCCGGTAATAAACACAGCTCTTTTTAGGCAGGCGCAGACAGGTCCGGAAAGCAAACTCCCGGCGGATTATTTTTAATGCGCCTTTGAGCAGGTTAGTATTAGTATAAGGGCCAAGCAAGCGGCCGCCGGCATCTTTTTTCCGGGTCACCTGGATCGACGGAAATTCTTCCGGTGAGATCCTGACAAACGGAAAACCTTTATCATCTTTAAGAGAGATGTTATACCAGGGCCTAAATTCATGGATCAGCTTATACTCCAGCAACAAAGCTAACTCTTCGTTCGGAGCCAGGCGGAACTCAATATCAAAAACCTTAGCCATCAGGGCCTGGGTTTTAGCCGGAAGATCTCTTGCCAAATAATTCTGCAGGCGTTTTTTTAATGAATTGGCTTTCCCGACGTAGATCACCTGGCCGGAGATATCCCGCATCAGATAAACCCCGGGAGAATCCGGAGCCGATGAGACGATTGTTTTTAATTGTTTTAATTGTTCCATACCGCTTTCTTTATGCTCTTACGGTTAAACCATTGCCAAAGCTGGCGCAGCTCAGCCACCCCAAACAGGAAACAAAACAGAATATAGGCAAGCCCCGCACAAAATAATGCCCAGTAAAAATTTAAAGCCCGGTTCACCAAAAACCCGACCCCGGCCATACATATAGAGGCACCCAGAATCCGTAAAAATGACCCCCGCAACTTCTCCTGCGCAAAACCATCCAGGCGCCGGCTTAGAATAAAGAACAAAAATAAAAAAGAAGTGATCCCCGAAATAGAGCTGGCCAAAGCCAGCCCGCCGATCTTTAAGGGAAACATTAATAAAGCATTGAGAACAATATTCATCAATAAAGCCACCCCGGCGATCTTTGTCGGGGTAACCGTATCCTTCAGGGCAAAAAAACAGCATTGCAATATCTTAGTCCCTCCATAAGCGGCTAAGCCGATACTGTAGAAAAATAAAGCCTTACTGGTCAGGGCAGCCGAGTTCAGATCAAACCTGCCTCCGCCAAAAAGCGTGCGCACCAAAGGATCGGCTAAGACCATAAACAACGCTGTCGCCGGCAGCATGACAAAAGTTACCATCCTTAACCCCCAGGAAAGGGTAATCTTAAAATGTTCATGGCCGGTTTCTAAAGCCTGCGTAGAAAGCGTTGGCAGAATAACCTGGGCAATCGCGTTGCTAAAGATTCCGATCGGAAACTGGATCAGCCGGTAGGCAAAATAAAGCGCAGCTACCCCGCCATCGCCGACAACCGCTGCCAGCGACCCGAAAATCGAATCCACGAAATTATTTAACTGATAGATCCCGCTGGAGGCCAGGCGCGGCAGCATTAATCTTTTAACCTGGAGCACCCCCGGATGATTAAAATTCAGGGTAAATTTCGGGCGCAGCCCTTTTTTATACAATAACGGCACCTGCACCGCCAGCTGCAAAAGGCCGCCCAAAAGTACGCCGGCGGCCAGGCCGACCGTCCCCTCCCCGAAGGCCAGGGCGCAGACGATGATCGCGATATTCAAAAAACAGGGAGCAAATGCCGAAATCGTAAAATTTTTAAGGGTATTGAGGATTGCGGTAGCATAAGCCGCTAAACCGATCAGCAGGATAAAAGGAAAAATCACCCGGTTCAGGTTAATTGTCTCCGCCAGCTTCTCCGGCTGAGCAATAAATCCGGGAGCCATCAGGCGCACGATCAAAGGAGATAAAATTATCCCCAATATCGTTATCAGGCTTAAAACTACCGCTAAAAGGTTAAGCAGAATATTGGCCAGCTCCCAGAATTCTTCTTTAGAACGCTTATGGCGATATTCGCTGAGCACCGGGACAATCGCCGCGTTAGATGCTCCTTCCCCGGCAAAATCCCGGAAGAGATTGGGAATACGGAAAGCCACCACAAACGCCTGGGCATGCAAGTAGACTCCGAACAGGCGGGCAATAATCACATCCCGGATAAACCCCAGGATTCTTGAGGCCAGTGTCGCCAGGCTGATGATCGAAGCCCAGCGGGCTAAGTCATGATTTTGGTTTCCGGAAGGATATTTGTCTGTTGACATAGACGGATAATTATGCTAATAATGGTAACTCGTAATTAACAGTAGACCGCGCTACCAAGCGCGTACCCGCGCAATTCAAATTGGCGCGGGGTAAAGGAGATCAAATGCCAAGACGCAGAACATCATTAAAAAGTAACCGGGTAAGCAAAAGAAAACATACCCGTAACATTAAAGTAAAAGGCCAGCTTAAGAAAGCGGTAAAAAAGTTTCAGGAGCTGCTCTCTGCCAAGAACACCGCAGAGGCCAAAGCCTTTATCGCTAAAGTTTTTTCGCAATTAGATAAGGCCGCCAAGAAAAATATCATCCACCCGGCAACCGCTAACCGGAAAAAATCGCGTTTAATGCGCCGTTTAAGCAAAACTGCATAAACTGACCACTAATTTTTCCAAAGCAAAGGGAGGCTTAAGCCTCCCTGTTTTTATTTCCAGGTCACACCCTAAGAGCAGCCTGAGCTTTTTTCTGGATGACCGGCTGCGGATATCCTGCTTCTCCCAGGCATAACGCAACCCCCCTAAAATACGTTCGGGTGCCTCCCCATTTTTTAACAACTGCTCCAGGAGGCGTAAAGCAGAATCTGCTTTCCTCAGTTCGATCTGCCGGTTCAGGGCAAAAGTATCCGGGTTTACCGGTTCCTTAAAACGTAAAACCCGGCCATGTGCGCCAATCCCTTTAATAAACTCATCCCGGTAGTCATACCGCTGAAAATCAAGGACCAGGACTAATTGTTTAGGAAGTTTCCGGCAGAAAGTTAAAAGAAACCCCTGCGCCTCTTTGTTCAGGCGATCGGCATCCTTAATCACCATGATCCTTTTGGCGCTCTTAAGCGGCAGGGCCAAAAGCCGCTCCTGGAGTTCTTTAAGTTTTATTTCCTGGGCATATAAGGTATCTAAATTAAAATCTTGCAGTTGCGGAGGGAGGAATTCCTGTTTTATTTTCCTAAGCTGGATTTCTTTGGCCGTGGGATCCTGGCCGATAAGTAGATAAACCATATTACCATTGCTCAACGGTGCGCTCAACAATACGCCGGGCCAGGTCATCAATAGCATTATTTACCGCGGTGGCCTCCGGCACTTTAATACTGGCACTATTTGGATTTTCGGCGGTAAAATAGGAATAATTGCCGTTGAAATTACTCTCCTGCCAGAGCAATTTGTTCTCCTTGGTATCCCAAAGGCTTAGATTGACATAAACGTTGATCCGGTATTCGGTAACATTCTCGGTATCCTGGGTGTAGCTTAACGGGTCCTTGCGGTACTCCACTAACTCCCCTTTAAGTACCAGGTCGGCCTCTTTTTCTTTCACCGGCCTGAGGTTACCGTCAAAAAGATAACGGTTGATCACTTTTTTCGTAATCTCGGTTTCCAGCATCGGCCGGTAGATCCGGTATTTATTGGCCGAGAATGTTTCATCGGTAATATCTACCTTGTTCAAAAAAGGAGCCACATAAATGGTATTATAGTTGCCGTAAAGCATGGAGCGGGTAGTATAACCACAGCCGGCAAGTATCCCCGCTAAAAGAAATCCGATTGCCGCCAAAAATAATTTTGAGTTATTTATTTTTTTCATTCTTCTGCTCCATCGCCTGTAATTTAGCCGCCGCCTGGAGCGCCCAGGTGCTCTGCGGGTAATCATTGATAATAGTATTATAATAAATTTTGGCCGAATCAAAAGCTTTTTGTTTTTCGTAAAAAACCGCGATATTAAAGCTGGCCTCCGCTTCTTTTTCGCGGATGGAAGCGATATTCTTCTCCGCATCCAAAGAAAGCACTGCATCCGGATGCTCTCTTACAAATGCCTCAAACTGCTCCTTGGCCTCCTGGGCTGAGCCCTGGTCATAAGCAAAACCTTTGGATAAGCTGGCCCGGCAGGAAGCAATCTGGAATTTGGCCGCCGCCGCCCATTCGCTGTCCGGATAGCGGGAGACGACTTTATTAAATTCCTCCTCCGCTTCGTAATAACGCATCAGCCCTT
>CAZEBD010000052.1:0-8993 GCA_964510625.1 uncultured Planctomycetales bacterium | reverse complement strand
GCACATTGCGCATTAAATCTAAAAAGAAATAAACATTATGCAGGCTAAGTAAGATCAACCCCAGCATTTCTTTGGCATTAAACAAGTGGCGCAGGTATGCCCGGGAATAATTTTTGCAGGTATAACAGCCGCATTTGGGATCAAGCGGTCCAAAGTCTTCAGTATAGGCAGCATTGCGGATCGGAACCTTGCCCAAACTGGTAAAAGCGGTGCCGTTTCTACCGTAGCGGGTGGGAATTACGCAATCAAACATATCCACCCCCTGCTCCACTGCCTCCAAAATATCAAAAGGATAACCAATGCCCATTGCATACCTGGGTTTATTCTCAGGCAACTGCTCAGCGACCAGCTTAATAATATTATATATTAGATTACTGCTCTCGCCAACCGAAACTCCGCCGATAGAATACCCGTCAAAATCTAATTCCACCATACGCTTGGCGCACTCAACCCGCAAGTCATCATAAGTTGCCCCCTGAACAATCCCGAATAAATTTCCCGGATGATCACCATGAGCTTGTTTAGATCTTTTGGCCCAGGCAATCGTCCTTTCCATCGCCAGCCTTGCCTCATCTTTAGTGCAGGGATAATGCACGCATTCATCAAGCGGCATCATAATGTCTGAGCCTAATGTTTCCTGAATGCCAACGACATCTTCCGGGGTCAAAAAATGTTTTAATCCATCAATATGCGATTGAAACTCTACTCCCCGGTCATGCATTTTGCGGAAAAGCGCCAGACTAAAAACCTGATAACCGCCGCTATCGGTAAGGATCGGTTTATCCCAACCCATAAATTTATGCAATCCGCCGGCTTTTTTTATAATCTCCATTCCCGGACGTAAGAAACAATGGTAGGCATTAGAGAGAATAATCTGGGCACCAGCCTCCTCTACATCCTTAAGCATCAGGCCCTTAACCGTGGCATGCGTACCGACGGTCATAAATGCCGGCGTATCAAACTCCCCATGCCCGGTAGTCACCTTGCCTAAACGTGCTTTAGAATTTTTGTCTTGATGGATTAATTTATACATATCATTTCTGGATAACCAATTACATATTTTATCTTAAAAGGGGACGTTTCCCTCTTGACATTCTATCTTCTAAAAAGGGAAACGTCCCCTTTTTACATAACACTATTGTTTATAAACCTTTTCTAATAACGAAACAATAAAGTCCTTGTCTTTCATCTTGGCATTGGGAATATTGATTTCACTTATCTCTAATACACCTTTACTCTTAAGAATATTATTAATATATTTAAAACACATTCCAACCCCCATACCGCTTCCCGAAGTAAGCAGAATAATTACTTTTTTATTACTTAATCCCGTAGCTTTATCCAAATATGTATTAATCGCCGGAGCGGGAGCAAATGCCCATACCGGTGAACCGATAATAATCGTATCATAACTGCTGGCATCAAATATCGCATCCTCAATCTCGCAGCGTTTTTTAGATCTGGCGGCTTTGCATTGACCTAAAAATGAAGTTATCTCTGCTTTTGGTTTAAGCCTTTGAATCATTACATCAGATTTCTTCTCTAAAGCTTCCTTAAAAATACCGACGGCTTGCTCAGTAATGCCGCTATAAGAATAATAAATAATTAAAGTTTTCATATTCTCCTCCCAAAATTAATTGCCTTCTGGCGGATTCCTTTTAACTTAACAACATCTCCAGATTCTCTGGCATCTTTCACAAGCAAAGATGCAAATTTCATCTGGCTGTAATCGGCAATAATCTTGAATGATTTTTCTACAACATCTAAACCAACATCTTCATAAGCACTCAAGATCAAAGCCATCATTTTACCCTTCATCGGCGTTGTAAAGGTATCTGTGGTATTATCCCATTTATATAGTGAGAACATCCGATCGATTATAAGCTTTAGCTGAGCGCTGGGGCCGTAGAAATAAAGCGGCGTGGCAAAGACGATAGTGTCAGCTTTTGCCATTTTTTTGAGAACATCTCTTATACCATCCTTAATAACACACTCATACTGCTTAATTTTTTGGCATGCCCGGCAAGATATGCAGCCGTTAGTTTTAGAGTTAAGCAAATCTGCCCGGATAATCTCAACTTTAGCCGCTTTTGCGCGTGCGCCTTCAGTAAGCCACTCTATGAGCTTAGCGGTATTACCATTCTTAATCGGGCTTCCATTTAGAATTAAAATTTTCTTAGACATTGTAGGTTTAAATAATCAGCATTGCGTCGCCATAGCTGTAAAATCTATACTTCTGCTCCACTGCCTCCTGATACGCCTTTTTCATCAGCTCCGTGCCGGCAAAAGCACAAACCAGCATGAATAAGGTGGTCATCGGTAAATGAAAATTAGTCAGCAAACAATCTACTAATTTAAACTTATAACCGGGAGTAATAAATAACTCCGTATTTCCTTCTTTACGGCCATCCGCGTATGTCTCTAATGTCCGCAGGCTGGTAGTCCCCACAGCAATGACACGGCCTTTTTCGGCTTTTGCTTTATCCAGCGCCTTAATCGTTTCTGCCGGAACCTGGAAAAATTCCGGTTCCATTTTATGCTCAAGTATATTTTCACATTTTACCGGACGGAATGTACCTAATCCGACATGTAAAGTTACATACGCCAAGTTGACTCCTGCGGACTGAATCTGTTTGAGTGAGTCTTGCGTAAAATGCAGGCCGGCAGTCGGGGAAGCCAGCGCCCCTTCATTTTTAGCATAAACCGTCTGATAATAAGCCTTATCTAAATCTTCCGGTTCGCGTTTAATATAAGGCGGCAGCGGAACAATCCCAAATTCATAAATCATATCCGCGTCATTCTGCCTAAAACTGATCTCCCCCCGCTTACTCAGAATACCGGAGATCTTACCGCCGGAAAAAATAATATTTTCACCGACCTTAGTCCGGCTGGGCTGCACCAGACAGGAAAAAGTCGTGCCATTTAGCCGGCGGGTAAGTAAAATTTCCACCCTGCCTCCGGTTCTTTTCTTGCCCATCAGGCGGCAATTAAGGACCTTAGTATCATTAAGCACCAGCAGGTCATTTTTTTTAAAATAATTAAAGACATCCCCGAATACCCGGTGGCTGATAGTTTGCGCCTGGCGGTCCACAACTAACATCCGGGCGCCAAGCCTGTCTTCCAGGGGATACTGAGCAATCAGCTCCTTAGGTAAAGGATAATCAAAATCAGTGAGTTTAAACATAAAAATGACCGGGGAAATTAATTCAGATAACCGATAACCTGATCGGTTAAATCATCAATGGAATAAATGACTATGCCGTCGGGCTCAAGGCCGGCGATCATGCGGAATTGGTTAAAAAATAAATCCGGGTTATTTTTCATCAGGTATGCCCCCAGGCCGATATAGATCTTGCCCTGGCCGCGGTGCCCGATACTGGATTTTGCCACTTCTTTAGCAAACTGATTATCTTTGGTGTAAACCATTAAAACCACGTAATCGATCAGCCCATCCTCTAACCAAGCCGACCAATCCTGGAAAGCATTAGCATATGCCCGCTCAATCACCGGGATCACCGCACAGGATACCGCTAAGTTCGCAGACTTGACTTTAACCAGACTTGAGATCTTGCGCACTAAATCCGTAACCTGCTGGCGTTTCCAATTATCCCAGGCCAGATATTCATCTTCATTATTTAAAGTGTCTAAGACATTGATCCCGGTCTTTTCGCGGAACCGCTCAATGTTGGCCGGGCCATAGCCGTAAGTCAATCCGAATTTAGAGAACCGGGAACCCGGGACAAACGGCACCGGCGACGGGTAACGGATATAATCTAAATGGATGCCGCTGAATAACGGATAACGGTTGATGATCTCATTAATGACCGTCAGGATATACGCCTCGACCTTCGGGTCACCCGGCTCTAAAAAGACCAGGTCCTCCCTTAAATAATATTTGTCCAATTCCGTAGGGGCAGAAAGCTTAGAGAATCGCTGATGCTGGTCGCGGGTCAGGATGGTTTTACCGTATTTACTTAAGATATCGGCTTTTTCATTTTTACCCAGGCCCAGAATGTTGACCCAGGCAAAAACCTTGATATTATTCTGCACGGCCTCCCGCAGCAATAGATCCAAAGAATCTAAACCGGCGGAAGCCACCATTTGGTCATATTTGGTCTTATCCCCGGTACGCGAATCGTAATAAGCATTCCCAGATTGATAAATCTGCAGATAGATCTCATTGATCTTGGCCTTGTTACAAAGGGCGATCAGGTCACGCACCCCCTGTTCAGAATACAGCCATTTCTTGGAGGAGAACACCGAGACCCAGACCCCACGGGCGGCGGCGTTTTTGTCTTGCAGCTTATCCTCGGCCTGCGCCGGCTTTAAACTGGCAAAGCATACGGATAACAATATGATCAGGATTTTAAACCGCAGCTTAAACATTAATTTTCTTTCTTAGAATAAAGGCATCCGCAATATTTCTGGCGGTAAATTCCTCTTTGTTTGGCTTCCGCCTGAGCCTGACGGAATCCGGTACGAAAATCTTCGTAGTAAAACTCGATCCCCGATTCCCGGGCGATCTGGCCGCCGATAATTTTAATCGCTTCGTGATCCTGGTAAGGGCTGACTAATAAAGTAGTGCTAAAGGCTTTAAAACCTTTTTGTTTAGCAAACTCAGCGGCCTTACTCAGGCGCAATGACCAGCAAAGCCGGCAACGCTGGGGGGAATTTTCCCGGCCTTTGACTGCCTGAATAAACTCCGTTTCCCGGTATTCAGGATACTCTACCTCTAACAAAAATTCCCGGCTTAAAATTTTCAGGGCTTCCATCCGCCGGGCATATTCATCAGGCGGCTGGATATTCGGATTATAAAAAAAACCGCGGATATTAAATCCCTGGGCCTTTAACCTGCCGAATGGATAGATCAAACACGGCCCGCAGCAGATATGCAGTAGGATATCCGTCATTTTTTACCGAAATGTTCAAAGGCCTTGGGCGTAGCGATGCGGCCGCGCGATGTGCGCTTAAGGTAACCGGCCATTAAAAGATACGGCTCAACCGCATCCTGAATGGTATCTACTTCTTCATTCAGGCTGGCGGCCAATGATTCGATCCCTACCGGCCCGCCGTTAAATGATTCAAGGATAAGTTTTAAAACTTTGCGGTCCAGGTCATCAAAACCCGCCTGGTCGATCCCCAGGTCATTAAGGATTTTGGCGGCGGCAGCCTGATCGACTTTTTGGATCTTTAAAACCTGCGCGTAATCCCTGACCCGGCGCAAAAGGCGGTTAGCGATCCGCGGAGTCCCCCGGGCGCGTTTGGCAATCTCTAAGGTTGCCGCATCATCGATATTTACCGATAGCAGCCGGCTGGAATTTTCGATGATCTTAGCCAGGTCTTCAATTTTGTAAAAATCTAAACTGTAAAATATCCCGAATCTTCCCCGAAGCGGAGCCGCCAATAACCCTGAACGCGTAGTGGCTCCGATCAAAGTAAAAGGCTTCAGGTTAAATTTAATCGTCTTGGCATAAGGCCCTTTATCGATCACAAAATCGATCTGAAAACTTTCCATCGCCGGATAAAGAAACTCTTCCACCACTTTAGACATCCGGTGGATTTCATCGATGAAAAGAATATCCCCTTTTTCCAGGTTAGTCAGGATGCCGATTAAGTCTCCGGCCCGTTCGATCGCCGGTCCGCTGGTAGCGGTAATCTTTGCTCCCATTTCATGGGCGATAATATGCGATAGGCTGGTTTTACCTAACCCCGGAGGGCCGCTTAAGAGCACATGTTCCAATGGCTCCTGGCGCTGGCTGGCGGCGGCAATAGCGATCTTTAAATTATCCACCACATCCTTATGGCCGACAAAATCCCCGAACTTTTTGGGCCTTAAGGAAATATTTAAAACTACATCCTCTTCGGATTCTTTTAAATCCGTAACCGGCGGATTGCCTTTAAGTAGTGTGTGTCTGGTCTCTTCGCTCATAGGGAATGATATTTTCTTTATTACGCACGATAATAATATCCTCAAAAGCCATATCCTGGCGCGCGACGATCTCTTTCATCTTAGCCAATTCAAGGATCGCCAGAAAAATGACGATAATCTCCATCTTGCTTTTGGTTTTGGCAAATAAAGCCGAAAGCTTGATCTGGCTATCGACTAATAACATATGTAGGATGTCATGGACTTTTTGCTCAACCGTATACTGGTCCTTGATTACTTCATAAAAAACCTCCCGGGGGATATCTTTTAACGCCCGGGAAAAAGCACTGATCAGGTCAAAAATACTGGCCTCAAAATATTTTTCCTCCGGTTTATCGGAAGCAGTATCTGCCGGAGCTTCACTCTTAGGGCGTTTGAAGACCTCCTGCTGGCTGATCTCTCTTTGTTTAAGGTTTTCCGCGATCTGCTTAAACTTTTCATATTCTAAGAGCCTTTTCACCAGCTCTGCCCGCGGGTCCTCCTCATCCGGCTCCGCCGCCAGCTCTTCGGCCGGCAGAAGCATCTTAGATTTTATCTGCATCAGTGTCGCCGCCATGACCAGAAATTCTCCGACGATGTTGACATCTAAAAGCTGCATCAGGTTGATATATTCCAGGTACTGCTGAGTGACCTTGGCAATCGGGATATCGTAAATATTCAGGTGGTCTTTTTTGACCAGATACAATAACAGGTCAAGCGGGCCTTCAAACATATCTAAGCGGATTTTATAGTTCATATCTTAAGCAAACCCCTCACCTGGCGCATCGTTTGTTTGGCTATGTAAGACGCTTTTTCCTGTCCGGCGGATAAAATATCCTGGATATGTTTTTTATCTTTCTGTAATGCCAGGCGCTTCTCCTGGATCGGCGCTAACAACTCCGCCAGCATTCCGGCTAATTCTTTTTTACAATCAGTGCAGCCAATTCCGCTTTTTACGCAGCGCTCATGGACCTGGTTTTTAAGCTGCGGGAAAAAAGCCTCAAAATTAAAGAAAACATTGCATTTATCCGGATGCCCCTTATCGCTTACCCGGATACGCTCTGGGTCAGTAAACATACTTTGGACTTTTTTGCGCACAATTTCCGGCGCATCGGCTAAGGCGATATAATTATTATAACTCTTACTCATCTTACGCCCGTCTAAACCCAAAAGCCGGGTAGTCTGGGTAAGTAAGCCTTGAGGCTCCGGAAAACATTCCGTTTTATAAAGGTGGTTGAATTTACGCGCGATCTGACGGGATAGCTCCAGATGCGGCAGCTGATCCTCGCCCACCGGTACGCAATTACCTTTATAAAGCAGGATATCAGCGGCCTGTAAAACCGGATACCCTAAAAATGCATAGGTGCTTAAATCACGGTTAGTCACCTGGCGCAGCTGCTCTTTATAAGTCGGGCACCGCTCAAGCAATCCTAAAGGCGTAACTAAAGAAAGGGCAAAATAAAGTTCCAAGTGCTCCGGAATCTGCGATTGGATAAAAATGGTGGATTTCTCCGGGTCAATCCCGCAGGCCAGCCAGTCGATCACATTATCCAGCATATTGGCCTTTAATTCATCCGGCTTTTCATATTCCGACATCAGCGCATGCCAATCCGCGACCATAAAAAAACATTCATATTCATCCTGCAGCCTGGCCCAATTAGACAATGCCCCGGCCAAATGCCCCAGGTGTAATTTTCCGGTCGGGCGCATCCCGCTTAAAATCCGTTTTTTATTCATTATGTTCCCTGATTATAATTTCCTGGCGATCTTTTCGATATCGTAAGCTTCGATAATATCGCCTTCCAATAATTGGTCAAACCCGCCGACGGAGATCCCGCATTCAAACCCCTCTGCGACCTCGCGGACATCATCTTTAAAACGTTTAAGGCTGGCCAGTTTTCCCTCAAAAGCCTCTGCCCCGTTACGCATAACCGTCACCATGCAGTTGCGGTTGATCTTGCCTTTAGTCACAATACATCCGGCAATCAACCCGGAGCGGGTAAGCTTAAACATCTTCCTGACTTCCGCCCGGCCTAAGAACACTCTCTTTAATTTAGGGTCAAGCATTCCTTCGACTGCAGCTTTGATCTCGTTAGCTAACTCATAAATAATATTATATGTTTTTACTTCTACCCCTTCTTTGGCAATCAGCTCTTTAGCCTGATCATCTACCGCAACATTAAAACCCAAAATCAAAGCATCGGAAGCTACTGCCAGAATAGCATCGGAGGTATTGATGTTACCTGCACCCATATGCATAAAATTGATTTTAATCTCCGAAACATTCAGCTTATCCAGAATATCCCTGATCGCCTCCAGGGACCCCTGCACATCGGCCTTGACGATCAGATTTAATTCTTTAATTTTTCCGGCGGCAATCTGGGCATGTAATTCCTCTAAGTTGATCCTTTTTACCTCTTTTACCTGCTTAAGCTTATCTTTTTCTACGCGGGCCTGGATCAGGTCTTTGGCCTGTTTCTCATCCTCGATCGCAAAAAATGGCTCGCCAACCGGAGGAATACCGCTGATCCCTAAGACTTCCACCGGTTGAGCCGGCCCGGCCGAAGCCAGCGCCTGTCCCCGGTCATTAAGCATTGCCCGGACTTTACCGAACCAATTACCGACGATAATATTCTGGTTAAGGCGCAAGGTTCCGTTTTGCACCAAGAGCGTCGAAACCGGACCGCGGCCTTTGGCCATGCGGGCTTCGATCACCACCCCGTAAGCTAAGCGGTCGGGATTAGCTTTCAACTCCATCATCTCCGCTTGCAGAAGAATCATCTCAAGCAGGTTATCGATTCCCTGTCCGGTTTTAGCCGATACCAGCACAGTAATCGTCTTACCGCCCCAGTCTTCCGGATTTAATCCGGCTGCAGCCAACTGCTTCTTGACCGTATCGATGTTTACACCGGTTTTATCTATTTTATTAATGGCAACAATGATCGCTACTCCTGCTGCCCGGGCATGA
The DNA here is from genome assembly GCA_964510625.1 of uncultured Planctomycetales bacterium. GTDB lineage: Bacteria > Omnitrophota > Gorgyraeia > Gygaellales > Profunditerraquicolaceae > UBA6249. The sequence continues at coordinate 120 of CAZEBD010000052.1, read as the reverse complement.
TCGATTGCCTCCTGGGTCTGCGGCATAATCCCGTCATCAGCGGCAACAACTAAAACCACGATATCGGTAATCTTGGCTCCGCGGGCACGCATCGCGGTAAATGCTTCATGGCCGGGAGTA
>CAZEBD010000051.1:0-9066 GCA_964510625.1 uncultured Planctomycetales bacterium | reverse complement strand
GAGCCAAAATTTGCAGGTTATTAAAACTATAACCCCAATCGTCGATGACAATCGCGATCCGGCCGCGCTCTACAGGGCGTACCAGTGGCGGCGGCGGCTTTTTGGCTTTTACCGGCGCTTTTTTCTGTACCGGAGTTAAAATAACCGCGATAAAAACTAAAAAGAGAAATGCCACCCCCACTAAGATAAAAATCCGGCTCTTAACTTTACCGGCAGATTTATTGCCGCCTGTTTTATGTAGTTTTTTTGTGGGTTTCAATGGTTTTTATGGTATCGATGGCGCGCATCAACTGCGCGTCCTCTTGGTAATTAAAAACATCTCCGGCCGCATCAGGCATTTTATCATCCTCTACCAGGATATCCGGGGTGATCCCTTTTTCATGGATAATCTTGCCGGAAGGAGTAAAATAGTGGCTGGTGGTCAGGCGCAGTGCCGAGCCATCCGCTAAAGGGATCACCGTCTGCACTGAACCTTTGCCAAAGGATTTTTTCCCGATAATAATGGCGCGCTTATAATCCTGCAGGGCGCCGGCAACGATCTCGCTTCCGGAAGCAGATCCTTCGTTAATTAAAACCACTAAAGGCAAATCCAATAGCGCATCCCTGGCGTCTGAAAAAAATTCCAGATCCTCCTCTTTGATCCTGCCTTTGGTATAACAAATCAGTTTATGGGGGCCCAAAAACCGGCTGGTAACTTTAACCGCTGTATCCAGAAGCCCGCCGGGATTATTACGCAAATCTATAATCAAAGCCCGCATCCCTTGTTTTTCCAGAGTATCAAGGGCACGATTCAGTTCCAGGGATGTATTTTCACGGAATTCGGTTAACCGGACATAACCGATCCCATCCTCCAGGATCCGGGCATGTTTTACATCGATAATCTTAATCATGCCCCTGGTGATCTTAAAATCTAAAAGTTTTTTCTCCGTATCCCTTAATACCGTCAGAACAACGGTTGAGCCGGGAGAGCCGCGCATCTTTTTTACCGCCTCAGTTAATGAGATGCCCTCGGTTAGAACACCATCGATCTTGGTAATATGATCATTGGCCTTAATCCCGGCCTTCCAGGCAGGAGTATCCTGGATCGGTGTGATTACGGTCAATAAACCGTCTTTATTGGTGATCTCAATGCCTATCCCCCCGAACTTACCCTGGGTATCTACCTTTAACTCTTCATAATCTTGCGGATTCATAAACTGGCTGTGCGCATCCAGAGAAGCCAGCATACCTTTAAGTGAGCCATAAATTAAATCCTTGGTCTTTGTCTGCCGGACATATTCATTCTGGATAATTGCCAGAGTGTCGGAAAATAACCCCACCTGTTTATAAAGCTCGTCATTGCTTTTCTTTTTATTTTCGGAAAAAGCCAACCTGGACCCGATAACGATAAATAGAATAAATAAACCGGCAAAGAATATTTTTTTAGGCATCAGCTTAACCTCTGCTTGATCAATTCTGAGACCACTTTAGGGTTGGCCTTACCGGAGCTCTTCTTCATTACCTGGCCGACCAGATACATTATGGCATTAGTTTTACCGGCTTTAAAATCATCGACCGATTTTTCATTTTCTTTAATTACTATTTCGATTACCTGGGCAAGCGCGCCGGTATCGGATATCTGCAGCAGGTTGCCCTGGCGGATCAGCTCTGCTGCGGATTTACCAGTATCCAGCATTTGCGCCAGGACCCCTTTAGCCGACAGATGCGAAATCTCCTGTCTTTGCACAAATCCGATCAGGTCGATTAAATCAGCGATACTGATCTTTAATTCATAAAGCTGCTGTTTACGCAGGTTAGCTTCCGACAGTAACGGCCCGATCAGCCAGTTGACAATCTCTTTTTTATCCTTGCCCGGGAATTCCCGGATACACTTTTCCGCAAATTCCGCACCCGGTTTAGAACTCACCAGAATCTTGGCATCGTATTCGGTCAATCCGTAATCCTTAACCAGGCGGCGCAGCTTTTGCTCAGGCAGCTCCGGAAGCTGGCTCCTGACTTCCCGGATCATAGATTGTTCGATGATAAAAACCGTTAAATCCGGATCAGGAAAATACCGGTAATCCTTGGCCCCTTCCTTAGTCCGCATAGCCACCGTTTCATTTTTCTGCGCATCCCAAAGGCGGGTATCCTGGACCAGCTTCTCCCCTGCTTCCAGAAGCTGAGTCTGCCGCTGTACCTCAAAAGTCAAAGCATCCTTAACCCCTTTAAATGAATTCATATTTTTAAGTTCGGTCTTAACTCCCAGCTCTTTTGCGCCTAAGGGCCTTAATGAAATATTAGCATCGCAGCGCAATGAACCTTTCTCCATATCGCAATCCGATACATCTAAATACTCGATGATACTTTTTAAACTGGTCAGATAGTCAAAGGCCTCCTGGGGGCTGGAAAGGTCGGGTTGGCTGACAATCTCCAGCAGAGGAATACCGGCGCGGTTAAAATCTACTAAACTTGCCTGCCCTTCATGAATAAGCTTACCGGCATCCTCCTCTAAATGCACCCGGGTGATCCCGATGCGCTTAGGCCCTTCCTGATTATAAATATCCAAATGCCCGTTACGCGATAAAGGCAGGTCATATTGCGAAATCTGGTAGTTCTTCGGCAGGTCAGGGTAGAAATAATTTTTCCGGTCGAATTTAGTGTGCTCCTGGATCTGGCAGCCGAAAGCTAAAGCTAGCCTGATGGCATAGATCAATGCCTGCCGGTTGTAAACCGGCAATGACCCGGGGAACCCCAAACAGACCGGGCAGACATTAGAATTAGGGGCGCGGCCAAAATCGGTCGAACAACCGCAGAATGCTTTGGTTTGGGTGTTTAACTGTAAATGCACTTCTAAGCCGATGACTGTTTCGTATTTCATAGTTTTGGCCTAATTTTATGCCAATCCGTATTCTGTTCAAAAGCATGCGCCGCCCGGAAAAGTATCTCCTCGCCAAACGGCTTAGCCATCATCTGTAAGCCGACGGGTAATCCGTCTTTAGTAAAACCACAGGGGACCGAGATCGCCGGGATTCCGGCCAGATTTACCGAAATCGTATAAATATCGGATAAATACATTTTCAGCGGATCCTCAACCCGCTCGCCGATCTTAAAAGCCGGGGTCGGCGAAGTCGGGCCAACGATACAATCCAACTCCTGAAAAACTTTATCGAAATCCTGTTTAATCAATGCCCGGGCCTTCAAAGCCCGCAGATAATACGCATCGTAATAACCATGCGATAAAGCAAAAGTCCCTAAAAGTATCCGGCGTTTGGCCTCCTGGCCAAACCCCTGGGCGCGGGTCGATTTATACATTTGAATCAGATTATCCGATTGTGCGCGGAAACCGTATTGCACCCCGTCAAAACGGGCTAAATTTGAACTGGCTTCGGCGGTAGCAATAATATAGTAAACCGGGACAGCATATTCAGTATGCGGCAAAGAGACCGGAGAGATAACCGCGCCAAGCTTTTTTAATTTATCTACCGCCTCTTCGATAACCGACCTGACTTGCGCGTCCATTCCGGAAACAAAATATTCTTTGGGGATGCCGACCTTGAGCCCTTTAATTTCTCCGGTCAGGCTCTGAGTATAATCCGGGACAGGATAATTTACGGAAGTTGAATCCCGGGGGTCATATCCGCTGATCAGATTACTCAAAATTGCCGCATCCCGGACATCTTTAGTAATCGGGCCGATCTGGTCAAGGCTGGAAGCAAAAGCGATCAGGCCGAAGCGCGAAACCCGGCCATATGTGGGTTTCAAACCGACCACGCCGCAGAAAGATGCCGGCTGGCGGATCGAACCGCCGGTATCCGAGCCCAGCGCCCAGATTGCTTCATCGCTGGCCACTGCTGCCGCCGAACCGCCGGAGGAACCGCCGGGAACCCGGTCCAGCCCCCAGGGATTATGCGTCGGGCCGAAATAAGAATTTTCCGTAGATGAACCGAAAGCAAATTCATCCATATTGGATTTTAACGGAAAAATCGAAAATCCGGATTGTTTTAATTTAGTAATTACCGTAGCGTCGTAAGGCGGGCGGAAACCGGTCAGAATTTTTGAACAACATTCAGTGGCTATTCCCTCGGTGCAGATATTATCCTTAACCGTAACCGGCAGCCCTGCGGGCAGATGATTAACCTCCCCGAAGCGCGCATAAGCTTTAATCTGAGGCTCAACTTTACGGATACGCGCTAAAAGCGCATCCTGAATAGCGCCAATAGATACCTCGTTGCGGCCAAGCTTATCTAACAGTTCATGAGCGGTAAATTGATTTAGTTCCATATTTATTCGATTATTTTAGGGACGCTGAAGAAATTTCCCTTATTTCCCGGGGCATTTTCCAGGGCTTTTTCCGGGGTTAAAGAAAGCTGCGGCAGGTCATCCCTAAGGACATTACTGATCGGCAGTATATGGCTGGCCGGCTTGACCGCCTCCAGATTAAGACTGCTCAGCTTATCGATAAAGCCCAGGATATCATGCAGCTGCCCGGAAAGCTTCTCTAACTCATCCGGCTGTAATTCGATACGCGCTAAATGCGCCACATCTTTAATCGTCTCTTTATCTACTGACATTTTTCCTCCAAAAAAGTAAATTATTTTAACACCAATTCCCTCAAAAGTCAACGTTGACAAATTCTCAAAAATGTGTAGAATAATCTAATTAACTTTATACAAACTCAATGAAAAACAAGCAGGAAAAACCTAAATATTACTTAAACCGCCAGGGTGAATTCGTAATTGAAAATTATAATTACGCCAAGCCTTTCGCCAATTTCTTCCCGGGGATCGCCGGAAAATACGGAATCCCCATGTGGGTTTTTTATGTAAACCGCGGACAATGTATCGCCAGCTTCGGGACTAAAGATAAAGACCATGCGATCCTGGAGTTCTTTCCCGCTAACAAATCCTGGCAATTGGCTACCAGCCACGGCTTCCGGACTTTTATTAAGCTTACCGGCGCCAAAACCGGCCCGGTTTATTATGAACCTTTCCACAATGGAGCCGCCAACCTTAAGTACCGGATTCATAACTGCCTGCGCATCAGTTCGGCAGAGCTGATTTTAGAAGAAGAAAACCGCACCCTCGGGATCAAAACTCAAGTTAAATATTTTAATATTCCGGACGATCATTATGCGGGCCTGGCCCGTATTGTCACCATTAAGAATACCGGGAATAATCACAAATCACTCCAGGTCATCGACGGCCTGCCGCAAATCGTGCCTTTTGGCACTAATAATTGGTTTTTAAAAAAACTCGGGCGCACAATTGAGGCCTGGATGAAAGTCAATAACCTGTCTAACTCCGTGCCTTTCTATAAGTTAGAAGTCGACCCGGCTGACCGGCCGGAGGTCGTGCATATCGAAGAAGGGAATTTCTACTTAGGGTTTCATTACACAGGAAATAAACCACGGATTATCAAACCTATCGTTGACCCTCAAACGGTTTTCGGCCCGGTCTCGGATTTTTCTTATCCCGGTAAATTTCTGGCGCAGAATCATTTTTCTTATCCGTCCAAGCAGTTAACCGAAAGCCAGACCCCCAGCGCTTTACTATTACTTGACCTTAAATTGAAACCGGCTCAGGCCAAAACATTCTATGTGCTCAGCGGACAGGCGCGCAACTGCCAAACCTTAAATAATTCGGTTAAATCGATCATAAAAAACGGTTATCTGGAAGAAAAAGAACGCCAGAATAATGCTCTGATTGAATCGCTGAAAAATAACATTTTTACTCAAAGCAGCAGTCCTGCATTTAATTTATACGCCCAGCAGACTTATTTGGATAACATTATGCGCGGCGGGTACCCGGAGGTCTTTAAATCCGGCACTGTTCTTTACCTTTACAGCCGAAAACACGGAGACCTGGAGCGGGATTACAACCGGTTCCATCTTCAGCCGACCTACCTTTCCCAAGGCAACGGTAATTACCGCGACACTAACCAGAACCGCCGCAGTGATGTTTGGTTCAACCCCCGGGTAGCTGATGAAAACATCATTTATTTTATGAACCTGATCCAGGCAGACGGGTTTAACCCTTTGGTGATCAAGCCCGAGAACTTCCTGCTCAAAGAAAACTTAGACCTGCATAAGCTTTTAGGCGGTGTTGCCGAAAGTAAAGATATCAGCCTTTTAGAGCCATTCCTTAAAAAAGCCTTTTCACCGGGAGAGCTGATATTTTTTATTGAAAAAAACAAAATCAACCTTAAAACCTCTTATGATAATTTTTTAGATTTAGTCCTCTCTTATGCTTTAAAGATCCAGGAAGCCGAACATGGCGAAGGATTTTGGACCGACCACTGGACTTACAATTTAGACCTGATCGACAGTTACCTGTCTCTTTATCCGGAAAAAGCTGAGGAAATTTACTTTAAACGCAAAGTTTTTACTTTTTTTGATAACGCCGAAACCGTCAGGCCGCGCAGTGATAAATATATACTTTATAACGGCCAACCCCGCCAGCTTCACTCTTTACTCTTAAACAGCAATAAAAAAGATATGCTGCGCAAACGCGCGGTCAACCCGCATTTTGTCAGGACCCTTCACGGAGAAGGCCAGGTCTATTATACGACATTAGCCGCCAAGCTCCTTTGCCTGGCGGTGAATAAATTAGCTTCTTTAGACCCATCCGGCGTGGGGATCGAGATGGAGGCCAATAAGCCCAACTGGTTTGATTCCCTAAACGGCCTGCCTGCCCTTTTCGGATCCTCTATCTGCGAAACCTTTGAATTAAAACGGCTGCTTTTGATGCTCAAAAACGCTTTAGAGAATACACCAGGCCAGAATATCGAATTAGCCGAAGAAATCGCTGATTTCATCAACCAGCTTAAAGCGATATTTAACGAAGAGGAATTCAGCTACTGGGACAAAAGCAGCATAATCAAAGAAAATTACCGGCAGAGGATACAAATGGGTTTTTCCGGCGCCCAGGTAAACCTTGAGGCTGGCCAGCTGACCGGCTTTTTAGAGAGCGCCCTGGATAAAGTCGAGCGCGGCTTAAACAAAGCTTTTGATAAAACTAAGGGCATATATAATTCATACTTTATTAATGAAGTTACCGAATACACACTGGTCAAAGAACACTACATCCGGCCTAAAAAATTTAAGCAGATACCGGCGCCTTTGTTTTTAGAAGGGCAGATGCATGCCTTAAGGCTGGCCGGTGATCCGGAACAATGCCGCAGTTTACACAAAGCTACTAAAAAGAGTGCGCTGTTTGATAAAAAACTTAAAATGTACAAAGTAACCGCTGCACTTAAGCCCATGCCGGAAGAGATTGGGCGCTGCCGGATATTTAGCCCGGGCTGGCTGGAGAATGAATCCATTTGGCTGCACATGGAATATAAATATATCCTGGAGCTGTTGAAAAACGGCTTAAACGAAGAATTTTATGCGGAATTTAAAAATGTACTTATCCCTTTTTTGAATCCGCAAAGCTACGGCCGCAGTACACTGGAAAATTCATCATTCTTAGTCAGCAGCGCTTTTGTGGATCCGAAATTACACGGCAACGGATTCGTTGCCCGCCTTTCCGGATCAACCGCGGAATTCCTGCATATCTGGCGGTTAATGAACACGGGAAATTCACCCTTTACCCAGAGCCCGGGCGGAGAGCTGAATCTGGCTTTTAAGCCGAATCTAGCCGGTTGGCTATTTGATAAGGGCGGCCGGTATTCTTTTAATTTTTTAAGCAATATTCCGGTAACCTACCATAATCCGGGAAGAAAAGATACTTTCGGAAAGAATGCTGCAGTAATTAAGAAAATTATTATTACCGATGAACATCGGCCGGTCCAGTTTAATACGCCGGTCATTCCCTCCTCTTACGCCCAGGCAATCCGCGGCGGAGAAGTCTCAAAGATTGATATTTATCTGGAATAAACTAAAAACTAACCGATTTGTTCGCTTAATTTTGCGGATGCGGTAAGTTCGACGTTTAAGGTGTGCACAAAGATAATCAGGTAGAATTTCCCCTCATTGACTGCCAGGACACTCCCTTTAACCTTACAGAAAAAATGCTCGCGTTTAAGCAGGGTATTTCTTTCTTTTAAAACATAAAGATAAGGCTCCGGCTTATCCACTTGCGGATTAGGAATGGGTTTGACGATATAGGCAAAGTGGCGACGCACTACGCTATGCACCCCCTCCTTATCGGCGACTTCAGAGCTGGCTAAGATCTTTCGCCCCCTTCTGGGGCAGCTTAAATTTTTAAACAGTAGGTCACGCATTTTTTTCCTCTGCATAAATTGCAAGTAAAGTATGCAGGGGAAAATCGGCCGATTCAATAGTATTTGGCCCTAAAAAGAAAGCGGTACCTTTTAGTAGCTAGTGGGTAACCTTCTTAAAATCAAGCCGGGGTTCCTGGCCTTTAAAAATCCTGGCCAGGTTGGTTTTATGCTTGAAGATTGTAAAGAAGCTGAGCAGCAGGCTGATATAGCTAAACATCGGAGGAAGCTGAAATAGAAAAGAAAAAACCGGTAAGGCTGCGGCTGAACAAACCGAAGCCAACGAAACTATCCTAAAAAATAAAAAAATACTAAACCAAATCAAAATCAATAAACCGATTACCGGCAGGAGCCCCGGGATCTTAAAAGCCAACCCCAAAATTACCCCGAAACTGGTAGCAATACCTTTACCGCCCTTAAACTGCAGAAACACCGTCCAGATATGGCCGCAGATACAAGCCAGCCCGATCAATATACTCAGGTCCTGGGCTGAAAAGATAACCTGGCTGCCCCAGAAAAGATCAGCTAAAAAAACTACCGGCAGAAACCCTTTAAAAATATCCAAAAATAAAACCAATAAAGCCGGGCCTTTACCCAAAGCCCGCATGGCATTGGTCGCACCCACATTGCCGCTGCCCACCTTGCGGATATCGATACCCTTGAGCAACCTGGCAAAAAGGAAAGCCGTCGGAATTGAACCGATCAAATAACTAATTAGCAGCGCGGTGATTGTCAGGAGCATATAAGATTTTAAACCCTCGCATTACATAATCGATACCGGAGATAACCGTAAAGATAACTACCGGCCACCAGATAAATATTGCCGCCTTCCACTGCAGCAAGACAAAAACCACCGAAAGCATCTGA
>CAZEBD010000050.1:0-9102 GCA_964510625.1 uncultured Planctomycetales bacterium | reverse complement strand
CTAAATTATTGATGCGCGCAAAACAACTTAGCGATGCAATTAAACCGATGTTCGGACCTTCAGGAGTCTCAATCGGGCAGACCCTTCCGTAATGTGAAGGATGGATGTCCCTGACTTCAAAACCCGCTCGCTCACGGGAAAGTCCTCCGGGGCCTAAGGCACTTAAACGGCGCTTATGGGTCATCTCCGCCAGCGGATTGATCTGATCCATAAACTGCGAAAGCTGGCTGCGTCCGAAGAAATCGCGGATCTGATTGCTCAGTAATTTAGAGTTGATCAGGTAATGCACATTTAAATTATCAAATTCGCCTAAAATACTTAATCTTTCTTTAATCGAACGTTCTACGCGGGATAGGCCGATACGCACCTGGTTCTGCACCAGCTCTCCGACGCTCTTTACGCGGCGGTTGCCTAAATGGTCAATATCATCAATCTTGCCGTTACCGGCATTCAATTTAATCAGATACTCGATAACCTTGATCACGGTATCTGAATCCAGTATTCTCTTTTCTAAAGATACCTCCATGCCTAATTTACGGTTTAGGATAAAACGGCCGGCGCGCTCCAGGTCATAACGGGCAGGATCAAAGAACAGGCGGTAAAATAATCCTTCCGCTGCTTCTTTGGTCACCGGTTCGGTCGGACGCATTTTACGGTAAAAATCTAAATATGCTTCCTCTTTATTTTTGGTGTAATCTTTTTTTAAGGTATTAACGATCTCCGGATGCTCTTTACCGAAAGCAGCAAAGATCTGGCTGTCTTCAGAAAATCCTAAGATCCTTAAAATCTGAGTGGCGGGAAAATTTCTGCGTCGGTCGACATAGGCGGTAATCGTTTCGGTCAGGTCATATTTGAATTCCAGCCAGGCGCCGCGGTAAGGAATGACCCGCCCGTAAAATATCTTTTTGCCTGTAGGATGCAGCTCTTCTTCAAAAGATACGCCCGGAGAACGCTGCAATTGGCTGACCACAACTCTTTCATCGCCGTTAATAATAAAGGTCCCGGTCTCGGTCATTAAAGGAATCTCGCCAAAATAGGCATCCTGCTCTTTTGTTTCATGGGGAGTAGTCAGGCGGAATTTGACCTTTAACGGAGCGGCAAAAGTTAAGGAACGGTTTTTAGATTCACTGATAGTGTATTTGGGCTTACCTAAAGAATAGCTGATAAACTCAAGCTTTACCGAGCGGTCGGCATTTTCTATCGGGAAGATCTCGCCAAAGACCTCCTGTAACCCCTGATTCTTTTTATCCTGGGCCGGAACATCCATCTGCAGGAATTCGCGGTAAGTATCCAGCTGGACATCCAGAAGGTCAGGCAAATCATAGACCTCTTTAATCTTTGCGAAATTTTTGCGTTTAATCATTAATTTAAAGGCTTAAAACAAGCCTGCTTGTATTAACTAAACTTACTTAGACTTACTTAGTTTTATATACAATTACTTACCTATAATTAACTAAACTTACTTAGACTTACTTACTATTACTTTAATTCTACGGTTGCTCCGGCTGCTTCTAATTTCTTTTTCATCTCGGCAGCTTCTTCTTTAGCCACACCTTCTTTAATTGCTTTAGGAGCCGCATCGACTAAATCTTTGGCTTCTTTCAAACCCAAAGCCGTAATCGTACGCACTTCTTTAATTACCGCAATTTTATTGGCGCCGGCATTAGCTAAGAACACCGTAAATACGCTTTTCTCCTCGGCTGCCGGTGCGGCAGCGGCTGCACCTGCTGCTGGCGCGGCCATCATCGGCATATTGGCGCTGACCCCGAATTTTTCCTCTAAGGCTTTTACCAGATCCGATAATTCCAAAACACTCATCGTCTCGATGGATTTGATTAATTCTTCTAATTTCGCAGTTGCCATTTTTCCTCCTTGTGTACAGACACAACACCGGCGCAATTCAACTTGGCGCCGGGTGCCTCTGTCATTAGCTTGTTTTTTTAATTTTAATCTGATCTAAACAGTATACGAACTTCTTCAACGACTCGTTTAAGACAATTACAAATTTGGAGATCGGAGCATTTAATGCCACCACCAGTTGACCCCTGAGCACATCCTTAGAAGGTAAAGTGCTCATCACTTCGATATCTTTTATAGTCAGTAATTTATCCTGTAATAAACCGCCTTCAAGCAGAAGTTTTTCATGCTCTTTGCGGAAAGCGCATAATATTTTAGACGCATCAACCGGCTCATCTTTAAAAAAGATCATCCCGCAGGGAGACTGGATCGAGGGGATCAGCCCATCTGCCCCTAATTCTTTCATTGCCCGGCGGGCAATACTGTTCTTGACCACTAAAAGGTCGCAACCGGCCCCTTTAAGCGTTTTTCTCAAAGCACTCATATCGGGGCTGGATACACCCAGATACTTAACAACAATCAGCCCCTGGGCGGCTTTAAAACTGGCTTTGATCCTGCTTTCAGAGGTTTCTCTGACTAACTGGCCGAATTTTTTCATCTTAACAGACGATCCTCAATCCTGGATTCATAGATGCAGTAATACTTAAACTTTTAATAAATTTACCTTTTACGGAAGCCGGCCGGGATTCATTAACTGCCTCAATGACCTTGGAAGCATTATCATTGATCTGGCCCTCATCAAAAGAAATCTTGCCCACTGATAGATGTATCCCGCCCTGTTTGTCTACGCGGAATTCCACTTTTCCTTTTCTAAGATCCTCGATGGCTTTGGCGATATCATTGGTGACCGTCCCGGTCTTAGGGCTGGGCATCAAACCGCGCGGCCCAAGGACCTTACCCAGCTTACTTAAATCTTTCATCATCTCAGGTGTAGCGATGGCACAATCAAAATCTAAAAATCCTGCGGCGACTTTATCCATTAATTCCGTTGCCCCGACATAATCGGCTTTGGCTTCGCGGGCGATCCGGTCATGCTCACCCTTACAAAAAACCGCAATGCGCACTTTTTTACCCGTGCCATGCGGCAAGACCACTGTCCCGCGGATCATCTGATCGCTTTTCTTAGTGTCTACGCTTAAATTAAAATGCAGGTCAACCGAACCGTCAAATTTAGGCTTAGGAAGGTTCTTCAATACAGCGACGGCTTCTTTGAGCTGGTAAAATTTTTCCGGGGCTACTTGTTTTGCGGATTCTTTATAACGTTTACTTTGCGTCCTCATCTTTATCCTTCAATGGCAATACCCATGCTCCGGGCAGTGCCTTCCACAGATTTAATCGCTTGGGTTAAGGTAGCGGTATTTAAATCCGGCAGTTTAAGTTTGGCAATCTCTTCGATTTGCTTAGCGGTTACTTTACCGATCGTCTCCTTGCCGCTGGTTCCTGAGGCTTTAGCTAAATTCGCTGCCCTTTTTAAAAGAATCGATGTCGGCGGGCTCTTTATAATAAAGGTAAACGAACGGTCTTCAAAAACACTGATGACTACCGGCAGGATCAATCCATCCTTACCTTTAGTCTGGTCATTAAACTGTTTACAGAACTGCATGATGTTTACACCATGCTGGCCTAATGCCGGACCAACCGGAGGAGCCGGATTGGCCTGCGCCCCCGGAACGTGCAATTTAATTTGTGCTTTGATCGGTTTAGCCATAGTTAAATTTTTTCCACCTGCCAGTATTCTAACTCTACCGGCGTTGAACGGCCGAAGATCGAGACACTTACCTTGACTTTACCTTTTTCAGGATAGATCTCTTCAATCGTGCCGTTAAAATTTAAAAACGGACCCTCATTGACCCTAACCTGCTCTCCCTTTTCAAAAACGATTTTCGGCGAAGGCTTGGCAGCGGTTTCTTTGGTCCGCTTAAGTATGTTATCCACTTCATCCTGAGGAAGCGGCACCGGCTGACGGCCCAAGCCGATAAAACCGGTAACCCCGGGAGAATTTTTTACAAAAAGATAGGTTTGTTCGTTCAGGTCCATCTCCACTAACAGATAACCCGGAAAAAACTTCCTCTGGGTAATCTTTTTTTTACCGGCCCGAACCTCCGAAACCTGCTCGGTAGGAATAATCACATTAGTAATGGCATCCTGAAGGCTAGCGGCAATTACGCGCTTATCCAGCGAGGTTTTAACTTTTTCTTCAATACCAGTTTGTGTATGGACCACGTACCAGCTTTTCATTTAAAGACCACGCTTAAGAACCGGGATAACCCCAGGTCGACTGCCCCAATAAAAATTGTCATCAGTACCGTCACCGTAATTACCAGGACCGTAGAAGCCATTAATTCCTTACGGGTACTCCAGGCAACCTTACTTAATTCGTTCCTGACTTCATTAATAAAGCGTATCGGTTTTGCTAAAATATTCATAACTTTTTTCCAAAACCACAGGAGCGGCAGGACTTGCCCCGCCCCCTGGATTTGTCTTTAGTAACGGGACTACGTCAATCTTTTGTTACGCCGCTCGATTTTCAAAAACACAGGAGCGGCAGGACTTGAACCTGCAGTCACGGTTTTGGAGACCGTTGGTTTGCCATTAACCGACGCCCCTATAATTATTTGCCCCGGCTATGCCGGGATAAGTTCCTCCATATGACTTATGTCGCTTACGCTCCATAAGTCATGGACTCACTTAATTTCTTTGTGCGGGGTATGCTTATGACAGGAATTGCAGAACTTGCTCAGCTCAAGCCTATCTTGATGCAACTTTTTATTTTTGCTCGTCGTATAATTTCTATTTTTACAAACCGTACATTCTAAAGTTATCGTTTCACGCATTTTATTTTTTAGTTAAAGTCCTTGGCTCATTTGTGGCTTAAAAATTCAAAAGCTGGAGACGAGAATTGAACTCGTGACCCCGTCCTTACCAAGGACGTGCTCTGCCAACTGAGCTACTCCAGCAGAAACGGATTCGCTTTTCGCTTTGGCGAGCCATAAACACAAAAAAACAACCCCTAAGAAAGTGTATAAAACTTTTCTTATTTGTAATAATACTTAAGATTTTAGTATTGAACCACTAGGTATTTGTGTAAGTAAAAGAGTTTATACTATGAATCGTGGTTTGTCAAGATATTTTTTATTTATTTAAGTAATTACTTAAACCACAAAATTCTTCCAGGCCCAGGTCTTCCGGCCGGATGTTTTTATCAAGCCCGGCGGCACCAAGATATTCCTCAATCTCACCCGGTGAGGCTAAACTTTCCAGGCTGTTCCTTAAGGTCTTACGCCTTTGATTAAAAGCAGTCCGGATCAATTTGAAAAATGCCGCTTCATCCTCTACATCAACCGGAGGTTTATCCCTGAAAGCCAGGGATAAAAAACATGAATCGACATTCGGGGCGGGTACAAAACTATTTCTTTTGATTTCAAAAAGTATCCGGCAGCGGCAATAATATTGCACAAAACAGCTGAAAGAACCGTATTCTTTTGAGCCGGGGGGAGAACTCACCCGGCGGCCGAATTCTTTTTGCACGGTTAAAAAAGCATGGTTAATCAGCTGGCGATGGTTAATCAAATATTCAATGATCGGGCTGGATATATAATAAGGAATATTACCGATTACTTTAATCTTCTGTTTTATTAAGTTATCTGCTAAATATTTATCCAGGTCAAATTTCAGAATATCGCTTTTAATAATCCGGCAATTATCATATTTAATCAGGCCTAACTCAAGCCCCGGATGCAGGCGGCGGTCGATCTCTAAAGCCAGGACCGATTTTACGTTTTGGACAAGTCGCAAGGTTAAATCCCCCCTGCCGCTTCCGATCTCTAAAACAATATCCTCATCGGATAAATCACAGGCAGCGATGATCTTATTCTGGATATTCTTATCCACCAGAAAATTCTGGCCTAAGCTTTTCTTTGGTTTAATCTGCATTTGATGGCAAGCCTGACCGCGGCAATCAGGGAGTTAGGGTTAGCTTTAGCAGGATCTGCGGCAATATCAAACGCAACTCCGTGCAACGGCGAAGTGCGCACAAAAGGCAGGCCCAGGGTAAGATTAACCCCGCTGTCAGGCCCGGTGAGCTTTAAAGCGATCAAGGCCTGGTCGTGATAGCTGGCAAAGACACAATCAAAGAACCCGGAGGCGGCCTGGGTAATCGCCGCATCGGCACTGATCGGCCCGGTGATGGATACACCTTTAAGCTTACGGCTTAAATTTTTGATTGCCGGCCCGATCAATACTCTCTCCTCTGCACCGATTAAGCCGTTATCCGAAGCATGCGGATTAACCCCGCAAAAAACCAAACGGGGATTTTTAATCAAAAATAAATCTTTCAGGCCTTTTACGGTATTGATGACATTGCTCTGGATATCCTGGCGCTTTAATTTAACGCAGACATCCTTTAAGGGGACGTGCCGGGTAAGCAGGCTGAACTTAAGCTTATCATTAATCAGCATCATCACCAGATCCGTTTTACGGGTCGAGCGGCCCAGGTATTCGGTATGCCCGGAGAAACCGGGCAGCGACAAGCTGATCGCTTCTTTAGAAACCGGGCAGGTAACTAAACAATCAATTTTATCCCTGGACAACAGATCTAAAGCAGTATCTAAATACTGCCGGGAGGCTAAACCATTCTGCCGGCTGAGGCAACCAAATTTAAATTTATTTTTCTGAATATTATTCAGGTCGATTAATTTGACGCCTGGCCAGGCAAGTTTCAATAGCCTGGAGGCTTGGGCTAAGACAAAGCTGTTTCCGATAACCGTAAAATCCGCCTGGCCCTTTAATCTTTGAAGTGCCTTAAGACTGATCGCCGGACCGATCCCCGCCGGGTCACCAATGGTCAGGCCGACTCTAATTTTGGAAGATTTTGATGTAGGATTGTTTTTGAAGTTCATCTAACCATTTTACCAGCGCTTCCTGCATTTTCTTATCATATAAATAAGCCTGGATCTTATCCTGCGCCTGCACCAGGCTCATCTGCTGGCTGGCATTAATATTATCCAATTTAAATATAAAATACTGCGCATCGATTTTGACCGGATTAGATACCTCCCCGATCCCCAGCTTAAAAACAGTATCCTGGATCTCCGGGCGCAGATCCTGGCCGGCAGAAACAGTCAGCTTATCGGTAGTAAAAGTATGCCTGGTTGCCAGTTCCTCTAATTTAGAACCCAGTCGCAGTTGGTAACTTACGGTTTTAGCCGCCCCTTCATCCGGCAGAATAATCATCCTCAGGTGGCGTTCTTCGGGTTTAATAAATTGGGCTTTGTTGGCCGCGTAAAAAGAGGTAATTTCATCGGGCCGGACGGTTAGCTTAGCGCGCACCTTGCGTTCAATCAAATTATACATCAGCATCTGTTCGCGGATCTTACCTTCTAAATCTGCCCGCACCAACCCCTGCTTGGCCAGGTCCTGTTCAAATTCCGACTCTGTTGCGTAGCGTTTCCTGAGCTCATCGATTTTAGCTTTGACCTTGGATGAATCGATCTCTATCTTATCCGCTTTAGCCTGCTGCAGTATTAAACGGTCTTCGATCAAGCGCTGCAAGAGATCCAGTTTCATCGAATTCATCTTTTCCTCCAAAGCCTTACCCTGGAATTGGCGGGCATACTGGAGGCGGATGTAATGCAGAAAATCTGACAGGTCTTTCTGTGTAATCACCTCGTTATTCACTACCGCAACCACTTTATCCTCGGCATAAAGCCGGCTGACTGGGGACAGAAAAACACCTGCCGCTGTAAAAACCAGGATTAACAGAAAACTAATTATGCTTTTCATTAAAGACCCCTGCTTTTTTAAAGTTAGCGATCGATTCCTTCAGGAGGCGGCAATAAAGGTCAAAACCTACCGCTTCGATAAACCCATGCTGCTCCTGCCCCAGGAGATTACCTGCCCCGCGGATCTCTAAATCTTCCATGGCAATATTAAAACCGCTCCCTAAATCACTGTGCTCCTGAATAGCCTCAAGCCTTTTACGGGCATCCTGATCCAGGAGCCCGGCGTAATTCTTGGGGACCATAAAATAAGCGTAAGCCGAGCGGTTGAACCTGCCCACCCTGCCGCGCAGCTGATGTAAATCACTCAGGCCGAAACTCTGGGCATTATTGACGATTATGGTATTGGCATTAGGGATATCGATCCCGGATTCGATGATCATTGTCGAAACTAAAACATCGATAGAGCCGGAAATAAAATCCGCCATTATCTGTTCAAGCAGTTTTGCCGGCATCTGGCCGTGCGCCAAGGCAATCCGTACACCGGCAGGCAGGACTTTTGCGATCTTCTCTTTAACTTTTTCTAAATCCAGGATACGGTTATGCAGGAAAAATACCTGCCCGCGGCGGTCCAGTTCTCTTTTAATGGCCTGTGCCACCAAATCTGCATCATATTCTACCACAACCGTCTTAATAGGCAACCTATTTTGAGGCGGGGTGTTGATCACCGAAAAATCTTTAGCTCCCATCAGGCTCATATATAAAGTACGCGGAATCGGGGTAGCGGTAAGCACTAAAAAATCAATAGTAGTTTTAAGTTTTTTTAACTGCTCCTTGGCTTTGACCCCGAAACGCTGCTCTTCATCAACAATCACCAGGCCCAGGTCCTTAAAGCTGATATCGGCTGAAAGTAAGCGGTGCGTACCGATCACAATATCCACGCTGCCCTCTTTTAATTTCCTGATAATTTCATTCTGCTGGCCCCGGGTCCGGAATCGGGAAAGCATCTGCACATTGACCGGGAAGTTTTTAAGCCGGCAGGTGAAATTTTTATAATGCTGCTCGGCAAGGATGGTCGTGGGTACCAGATACACCACCTGTTTACTATCCATAACCGCCTTAAAAGCGGCGCGCATGGCAACTTCGGTTTTACCATACCCTACATCCCCACAAAGCAGCCGGTCCATAGGTTTAGCGGATTCCATATCGGCCTTAACCTCCCCCATCGCTTTTACCTGGTCGGCAGTCTCTGAGTATGGGAATGTTTTTTCAAAATCCGCCTGCCAGGGTGAGTCGGATGAAAATTTAAAACCGCGGCAGCTTAAACGGATCGCCTGCAGGCCCAACAACTCCCAGGCCAGCTTCTGAACCCCCCGCCGTGCCCGCTCTTTTATTTTTGACCATTCCTTATTCCCCAGCCGGTATAGCTTCGGTTTACGCGAGGCAAACGCAATATACTTCTGCACCAGATGCATCGCATTAACCGGTACATAAAGCTTTTCGTTGCGGTCATATTCAATAACCAGAT